>DATCFI010000279.1:0-26754 GCA_036509585.1 Hanamia sp.
TGCCGGTGAAATCTAATTTCTTAACTTGTGCCATGGGTTTCTGTTTTTTAAAGTGATTGAATTATTTGCAAATTCAAGTTAACACTTTTGCAGAACCCATTTTCTTTGGTAAATCCCTCTTCTCATACATGAGACCTTTAAGGTTGGCAACCCTGTTTTTTAATCGTCATTGCGAGGCGCATAGATGAATTTTAAGGATAGGAGAATGATAATTGCGCTGTGGCACTTCCCCCCCTCTCCTTTTGGAGAGGGGGTTAGGGGGTGAGGCCTGGATTGCCACGTCGCCTTATGATCTTACAAAACCGATAATGATTTTTGTGGCTCCTCGCAATGACGTCAAAGGTGGCTCCTCCCAGTGATGTGCAGGAAGAAACCCGTGAAGACACGGGTTGAGGGAAACACTTCCCCCCTCTCCTTTTGAAGAGGGGGTTAGGGGGTGAGGCCTGGATTGCCACGTCGCCTTATGATCTTACAAAACCGATAATGATTTTTACAGGCTCCCCGCAATGACGTCAAAGGTGGCTCCTCCCAGTGACGTGCAGGAAGAAACCCGTGAAGACAGGGGGCTGAGGGAAACACTTCCCCCCTCTCCCCCGTCCGAACGGCTGGGCCGAGCGGGCTTTGGAGAGGGGGTTAGGGGGTGAGGCCCAGATTGCCACGTCGTAAAAAACCTTCTCAAATCTGAGAAGGTTTTTTTATAATTACACTTTTTGAAATGAAATCAGAAATCAATAGTCATTGATTTCCCCCACACTATTGACGATAATGGCGCGGAAGGATTGGTATTCCAAAAACATTCTCTGAAAGTCATTGACTTATTTTTTGTATCAATAGTTAAGAGGTCAAAAGTAAGTTGCGTTTCATCTTCACGAGTAATTTTGCCTTTCATCGGCGAACCAATACTGACTGTATTTAATGACACATTTTCCTCAGGCCCTTTCCATAAATAATATTTATTTTCATGAATATCTCCGTGTATATATGCTTTTATGTTTGTATGTTTTTTTAAAAAAGCTGCGAATTGATTTTGTTCAATGACAGCAGAATCTTCCACACTTTTTCCATCTTTAAAATGCTCATCAAGCACATTATAAAATTCATCTGAATTTCTTATCGAACCTTTGTTATTTGGACTGGAAAAATGTTTGGCCTCCACATCTGGTGCATCATGTGCAACAATTACAACAGGTGCTTTTTTATTTATCTTTTTCAAATCTTTATCAAGCCAAATTCTTTCAGAAGAATCAGGCCACATTTGGATAAAGCAAAAATGTATGCCGCCGATATTTTTTGAATAATTTATTTTATCTTTTTCAAAATTAAAAGTCATTGTGGTTCTTTTTACTTTCGGGTGCATCATCAGGTTATAAATCTGCACCATTGAAGTTTTATCTGTTAGCGGGCTCATTTTTTTATAATAACCAATTGCATTGGAAACATCATGATTTCCGGGAATCATTAAAACAGGAGCCCTTTGCCGTAATGGATTTTTCACAGAAAGATTTTTAAAAAAATCATTATTGAATTGTGCCCACGATATTGATGCCGATTGAATTTTATCTTTTGCCTCCATCCGGTTGGCTATATCGCCGGTTACGAAAACATAATCTATTGATTTAATTTTTCTGTCCGTATTCATCCCATTATCAGTTGGCAATTCCATGTTTGGCAATGTGTTCATTTCCTTTACCATTGCAGCATTTACAACACTTGCTGCCACATTTGAATCGCCTCTGAAATACGGTCGCTTGATTCCATAATGCAAATCGGAAGTAATGATTATTTGTATTAAAGAATCTTTTGGATGTACACTTTTTTGGTATTGGGCTTTGACTGAAAGAAATGGAAAAATTAATATTGAAATAAAAAGAAAGAAGATTAATATAGAAAATTTTCCTTCAGATTGTAATCGTAATGACTGTTTTTTCAACTCTGATTAGTTTTAAAAAGTTTCAAAATAATGATGATCGTAATTGGATTTGCTTATTTTTTTTATTTTATAAAAAGAGCGGAATGCAATGAATTACATTCCACTCTTTTTTATTTTTATGTTTGAATTAATTAATGCTGGTTGCCTGTACCGTCTGCCTGGTAACAACCAATATCTTTGCCCGGCCCTGTGATTCCGGCTGAACCAAAGTTAGGATCAACAGGAACATTCATAATTGGTGAAAAGGATTGAAATCCTTTGCCAATGGCAGGTGAAGAACTTTGTAAATGAAAATCGTAAGCATCCACCGAAGCCTGAGTCTGATAATTAGGATTCGGAAGCGGATAGTTGACAAACTTTGGATTGTTTTGTCCAACCAATGCACTTCCATCATACTGCATACCAAAAGTATAAGAAGCGCCAAGGAAAGAAGCCATATTTGGAATACCATTTGGCTGAGGAACCGTAACTACAGCCTGGGCAATATTTGTAGGAACAAACTGGTTAACAATTTTTAAGGAATCTCCATAAAAGAAATTATAACCATACGCGGTCTTAGCAATCGGGTCACCTGTGTGCGGCCCTGTTGTATCTGCTAAATAAACTTTTGCTGTTACATTATTTCCTCCGGCAATCCTTACACCAAAATTGCAGTTTACAATCAGATTGTTATAAGCAAGGGCTCTTGAATTATTTTCTACTTCAATAGAACCGCTTCTTGCGCCAAAAGTGCCTGAATTTCTAAACCCATCATTTACATAAGTGTTGTTGTACATGGCAATCATACATTGTGGCTGTATGCCGCCATCATTGGCTGATTTAGTACCATTGGTTGCGCCACCGATAATTAAATTGTATGCCATATTCCCTTGTGTACCACCTTTCGCATTGAAACCATCGCCACCTGTGCCACCGCATTTTTCAAGTGTATTTCTCATGATGTTTACATGGCCGCCGTAAAAGCGAACAGCATCGTCCGGAGTACCATAAATCCATGAATCTTCAAGAATGAAATTACCATTTGGGTTACCGAAATAAATGGCATATTGATCGCCAACAGAAGGCCCCGTGAATGGAATTGCCTGGATGCCTGCGCCGGCAAAATCAAGGTGTGTCCATTTTATTACTAATAACGGACAAGTCTTATCGCAATAAATTCCTGCCCATCCACCGGCATAAGCAGAATCAGAAGACGCTGTAGAAGCGCCCGTAGTTTTTGTTCTTGAAGGGTCAGTAATTGTCACCGGTGCATCTTTGGTACCAAGGCTTACGAATGTTCCTTTTACTACAATTGCAGAAGCATTCTTTACATTTACGGTTACTCCTTTTTGAATTAATAATGTATCGCCCGCGTTTACAGTTACATCGCCGGTTACTGTGTAGGTTTGGCCGGTAAGCATAGTGCCTTTTATTGACCCTGATAACGGCGCGGAAGAACTAACAGGCTGGCCTACCTGAATTTGCGCTTTAGATACGATGGACGAATCTGTTTTTTTACAGGATGCAATCGCAAGCATCATCATAATAGATAGAACTGAGATTTTTAAATGTTTCATTTTTTTTATTTTGTTTAAAAGGGTTTAAAATTTAAATCTGAATCCTAAAGAATAGGAAGCGTAAAATTTGTCGTATTGAACAGTGTAGTAGTCAGGGCTTTCCTGGAAAGGCAGCCTAAACTTACCACTGTAGCTTGTATTTTTTTGTTTGATAATTAATTGAAAAGGAGTATTAAGAATGTTGTTTGCTTTTGCATAAATAATATAATGCTTTCCAAATTCTTTTTGAACAGAAAGGTCAAGGTTCAGCGTAGGCTTTTCCCAGTTGTCCAGTCCGGTATATAATGAAAGTGTATTAATTCTTTCGCCTGTATAAACCAAAGCAATCTGCGCGTCTATCTTATTCTTAT
This sequence comes from Hanamia sp., assembly GCA_036509585.1. GTDB lineage: Bacteria > Bacteroidota > Bacteroidia > Chitinophagales > Chitinophagaceae > Ginsengibacter. The sequence goes on from DATCFI010000279.1 coordinate 3,837, forward strand.
TGCTTTTATATAATAAAGAAAAGTTGCCGATGTGTGTACTTTGCCCCTGCAATGGCCTGCGCTCTTTTACTGTCGTATTAATCGCCTGTCCTGACGCAGACTGATAATAAAAATTTTTTTGAGAATTGATAACTGAATTGGTGAATGTGTAATTTCCGGATACTCCAAAATCACCAAAGTATTTTATGAACACTACTTCTACCCCAAAATTATTGGCATTGCCAAAGTTGTTGGGCGAAAGTATTATCCCACCAAATCCGTTTTGAGTAAATGCATATTCAATCGGGTTGCTGATAAATTTATAGAAAGCACCAATCATAAATTGGTCCATTCCTTTAGGAAATATTTCGTAGCGGAAATCCAAATTATCTATAACAGTATGTTGAAGATGGGGGTTACCTTCAGTTTCATAACTATCATTAGAACTACCACGTTCAGGAAAAGCAATCAGGTCTGCAAATGCAGGCCGGAATATTGACCTGAAATAGGAGAAACGCAAAGCCTTTTTTTCATCAAAAGAATATTTTGCCTGGATGCTCGGAAGAATATCTATATACTTTATATCTGCAGATTTACCATCAACGGTTACAGGCAATGAAGACACATAGTATTGATGCGTAGTCTCTATTCTTACACCGGTTAAAATGTCAAAACGCTTGTTGAAAACATATTTAACCTGGCCATATCCTGCTCCAACATCTTCTTTAAAATTATAAACTCCGGGATTACCCGCAGCATTTCCCAATGCTGCATTGGAAGGAATAAAAGTAAATTTTGAATCGCTCACAGAAATATATTGCTGGTCATTAGAATTAGCATCGCTTACCGGCGTTAAATCATATTTGTTATCATAATTGTCCCTTACTTTATGGCGGTACATCCCGCCAAAACCAAAGAGAGCATTATGGCCTGCAATATTTTTATCGTAATGAAAATTAAGGTAACCTGAGAGGTCTTTATCTGAATTATTAATCCATTCGCGGGATTGTTTTCCTACTATCGGAGGAGAAACAGTAAAAGTGCCATCATTGGTATTTGGATTAACAGCTTGCGCAATTGAAAATTGAGCAACATCCGGAACATTGCGTTTGGCCTGCGAAATTACCAATGACCAATCAGTTTTCAGATTCGCAGTTAACTTGTTTTTACCTTGTAAGGTAGCATTGTAAATACTTTGCAGGTCGGACCTCGTTTCTGTTTTTTGAGATATTGCATAAGAACCGACATAATTGTCGGCGGTAGAATATCCTCCTAATAACGAATCGCTTGTTTGCCTTAACCTTCTTTCATTCAACTGAAGGTAAGCTGCAAATAAACTGATAGAATTTTCCGGATTAAAATCGTAATCAATTTTAGTTTCCAATCCCGAACGATTAATAAGAGAACTGTATTGCCGTGCATAAATATCTGAAAACGCAGGTTGTTGCGGATGAGACAAATCAGGAGCAGGAGGCACAGTAGGGCTTTGCAATAAAGTTTTTGAATCACTTCCCCTGTAAGCATTTTGATAACTACCTGAAAATATAAAGCCGAGTTTATGATTTAAAAAGCGGTCGCCTATGGTGAGATTTAAGTTTTTATTTAATGGTGCGTTGCCGGCATTAGCAATTAAATTATTATACGGAAAAGCGGAAACCGGCGCGTAAACACCTGGGCCGGTAATTTGCGAAGGAGATTTAGAGTTTATGCCCGACGTTGAATAAGAATAGAAATCCCTGTTTAAAAAAAGCTGGCTATATCCCGTCCCAAGATTGCCCTCTACTTTAAATTTATCCGGCGCATTTTTCATTACCAGGTTGATAACACCACCGGTAGCATCCGCTTCCATATCCGGAGTCAGAGATTTAATCACTTCAATTCTATCAAGCAATTCCGCAGGGAAAATATCCAAAGGAACATACCTGTTCCTGTTATCCGGGCTTGGGATTTTTATGCCGTTTACGAGAGTGGTATTATACCTTTTATCCATACCTCTAATAATTGCATGCTGCCCATCGCCGGAACTTCCGCGTTCAATAGAAACACCTGATATACGCTGCATCACATTGGCAACTGTAATATCCGGAGAGATAACAATTGCATTGGCAGAAACAACATTTGAAATATTATCAGACCTTTGTTCTTTGTGAAGAGCATACCTGTCCGTGCTTCCATCAACTGTACTTTTAATGACCACTTCTTTCAAATGCGCAACATTTTTTTGCAAAAAAAACTGTAGCTGATTTTGATTTCGTAGTTCTATAATGGTATCTAAAGGAAAATAACCAATTAAACTTATTTTTAAATGATGCCATCCTTCATGCTCCGTTTCTATTTTAAAAGAACCGTCTAATTTTACAAGGGCATTGATTTTAAAATCAGGAATAGAAACCGTAGCACCGATTAATTGTTCTTTAGAATCTGCATCTACAACTTTGCCCCTGAGAGTGTGTTTTTCAGATTGTCCGAAAATCGAAAGAGAATAGGAAAATAAAAAAAGAAAGAGAATGCAAAAATATTTCATCAACAATTTTTTTGCAAAGAAATCCTTTATTCATCCTGAAAATTGAATGATCAGGAAACATAACTTTTACATAATTATTTAATAGCAATTAAATAACTATGCAATAACAATTTGGCAATGTTATTATTGAAAAGAAAGCTGAGGATGATAATTAAATGGATACTTAACTATTTATATACTAATTGCAAAATTCTACTTTTTGATTTCGGTGCAGTCTATCGTTAAGCCTTTTTAGCGTTTTAACTATAAAGAAAACAGGCATACCAATAACCTGATGATTTTGCAATGCGTCTTGTGTTTCAAAGTCAACATATATCAAACCGAATCGTGGATAATAACCTTCGGTCCATTCAAAATTATCAAGAAATGTCCACACAAAATATCCGGTAGTATTTACGCCTTCCTGTTTAGCGCGAAGTACTTGTGCTATATTATCTTTCAAATAATTTAGTCTTTTTGGATCATTCACTTCACCATTTTTCACTTCATCGCTAAAGGCTGCTCCGTTTTCAATAATTATTAATGGAGGAATGCTTTCGTAGGCGCTGAATTTTTTCAAAATGTAATAAATAGATTCAGGATATACTCCCCAGTTCATCAGAGTGATTTCTCCTCTTGGAGAGGGGGTTAGGGGATGAGGCGAAAATGACAGAATGAGCAGACGTAATCTTCGGCAGCACCAGCTTCTCCTGCATCAGAATAACCCAATCATTTACCACAAGACAGTCATCATCTCCTTTATCGAAGCCATCCCTTAACAAACGAATGCAATCATTTATCACAAGAACAGAATCATCCGGCAGTAGAAGATAATCTTCTAATAAAGGGAAGCGCTCCTTCAACAGGCGAACGCATTTTCCCGGCGTATGATTCAAATCACGCAACAAGGGAAGCGCCTCTTTTTCCGGACGACCGCCAATCTTGCCTTCGTTTTCCTTATTTTTTTAAAGAAAAATCATTCGTGCCAAAATTCTTTATGTCTAAATTCTTATTCGTGAAAATTCCCTGTCTGCATGACGCAGTCAGGCAGGGTGCCATTCCCGCCTGAACGAATTCAGTCGGGCAGGCGTGGCAAAAAAACCTTTGCGCGTCAGCTCAAAGAAAAATCATTTCGCGTCAATACGAATGAATTCGCATCAACAGCCCAAAATATTGCCCCCGGGCTGCAATACTAAATACTAAATCGGGTTAAAGAAACAGACCACAATCTTGTGGAGAAAAAATTAAAATTAAAATCTTATGAAGAAAGTAAGTATTTCTTTCAGTCCCTTCACAGACGTAAATTTTGGCAAAAAAGGCCAGTTTATTGTCACATCGCTCACCGACAATACGTCCTTTACCGAACTGGTGCCTGCACTGGCAGACGTAAAGGCGGGCGTAACCAAATACACGGATGCCCTGGCGCTGGCGGGCAATAAAGACCGCGTAGCCATAGCCGAAAAAAACAAAAGCCGCAAAGAGCTGGAGGCCATGCTGAAGCAACTGGGCCTTAGCGTGATGGCGCAGGCCAACGGCGATGAGAAAACCCTCGTCACGTCTGGCTTTACGCTTACCAAAACAAGAGAGCCAAGGTACATTACCAATCCCGGAAATGTAATACTCTCTAACGGCATTACCTCCGGAACGATGGTGAGCACAGTAAAAGCCGTGAAAGGCGGCAAGAGCTATGTACACGAGATAGCGACCACGCTTCCTGTGGACGATACCGTGTGGACCACCAACACTTCGAGCACCAGCAGCTTTGTGTTTTCAAACCTTACACCCGGCAAGCAATACTGGGTAAGGGTGGCCGTTATAGGCGCCCGCCGCCAGAAGGCATACAGCACCGTGAGCACCTGGTATGCACAATAGTTTTCAGTAATCTTGATTTGAGTATGGTTTTGTATTGACAGGCGAATGGCTGATGCTTTCGCCTTTTTTTTCGCTCGGTAGTGAGGATGTGGGATGGCACATTTTTATAAAGGAGCGATTAAGGCTCTAAATCGTTAAAAAGCCTGAGTATTTGATGGAGGCACTGCGGAGTGGTGGTGGGATGGCCGGACAAACGCGCGGAGCGATCGGGTTGTCCTTGAACTAAGCGAAGCGCTCTCATGAGCACAAATAAAAAAAAATGCCGCGAATAATTTTTTGTTTCTTCTGAGCGTTGCCGAAGAATGCATCAAGGCAAAAGAAAAGGCAAAAAAAATTCAACTACATCATTGCCACATTCACGATCCACGAAATGCTCCTGGTCAGTTGTCGGTGGCCCTTTCCTTCCCTCTCAAATATTTTTTAATCAAATATAATTTTTTCCCTATCCATCGTTTACTAAAATCTGCTAATCATTTTGTATTTCGGTTGTCAATGAATTTCACCTAAGAAATTGTAAACAAAAACCCTAGGTATGAAAAAGAAACAAGCATCCAAAAAAAACGCAGCCCCTGCGAAATCAATCAAAGTAACTGCTGCAAGCAAGCCATCACCAAAACCGGCAAGCACAAAGAAAGCTATAACGGGTACTTCCACACGAAAACCCACGCTAAGCGATATTGCCAAAATACAAGCAATAGAATTAGATGATTTGCCCGATAGGTATAACCAATCGTATTGTCGGATACCTGGTACGAATACTCCGTCTTTCTGGCTAAATTTAATGTAACCATCAATACGGCCAATAACTGGCTCAAATACGGCTGGCTTCCTTTTTCTCAAATAGGAAGAATACGCATCATCAATAAGGCCGACATCGAAAATATGCTGCTGCGTTTCCGGCGCCATACGCTGGTATGGCTCGGTTGGCTGCTGGCCTTGCCCGATGGGCTGTCATTCTGAGCCCTGAAACCCTAATTATTAAGGCGTCGAAGCCAATTTTTCAATCGTCATTGTTCCCCTTCTGCCTGTCATTCTGAGCTTGTCGAAGAAGGACAGGCAGAGGGAGTGACGCAGTAAATTCGTTTGGTGGTTCTCTCGTTGGACACGTTTCCTCTCCTCCCTGCCACCCTTCGACAGGCTCAGGATGACAGGGAGATTGCCGCGTCGCCGAATGATTTTACAAAACCGATAAAGATTGTATAGGCTCCTCGCAATGACGTTCAGTAGACGTAGCTTTTCGCAATGACGTGCAGTAGGAGTAGCTTCTCACAATCACGGATGACATCTAAATCTGACTTATTTATCCGTTTACTGTTTCGCAGTTGTTTACGTTCAAATGTAAGTGCTGAATCTGTACGCCTCCGGGTGAGCAATCACATAATAAACAGATTGGCACATCGCCATATGCCCTTCGACAAGCTCAGGATGACTTACAAAACCGATAGAGATTGTACAGGTCGCAATGACGTATGGGAAGAGATTAACGTTCTAAAAAAAGTCGGGTCATGGGGCAATTTGGATCCATCAAATACTGATGAGATTGCCGTCCCGAAATAAAGTCGGGACCATTTAGATTAACTATGGGATGGAAAATTAAACGGGCGTCGCAATGACGTATGAGAAGAGATTGTCATCCGGAAAAAATCGGGACAGGCTGGTATAATAAATAATTATTTTTAATTACCCGATTGTAACGAAACAGGCTGTATGCGATAAGCGTTTACAGCTTTTCCATCTTGTTGAGCAGGAATCCACCTGGGGCCGTTTTCAATTGCTTCTATAGATGCCTTGGCAAGTTTTGTTTTTTTCATATTGGTTGCCTGAACGTCCTTTGTTTCGCCGTTGATATCCACAATAAACCGAATAGTACAGGTGCCGACATCCCTAGTTGTAAAATCATTAACATGCAACATTAATTGTTGGGTGATATACTTATTCCAGGCTGCTTGCCCACCCGGAAAACTAGCCTCTACTTCCACTTTTTCCAGAGGAGCGCTTTGGTCCTGGGCCATTGAATGATGGCTTATCAAAATAAACGCGAACACGAAAAGAACATTCCATTTTTTTCCCATTGCTTATTATTTTAGTTGGTTATGCGGAGCCGCGGTACAGGTAACAAAAAATACCTGTAACAAATATACGCGAGTTTTTTATTGATAGTTCAACGATTAGTGATCACATATTCCTAAACATTGTTTACGACCAAATACAGAAATTATGAAAAGGCGTTCAGTGCGCGCAGGCAAGAGAAAGCCCCGTTGGGATTGTGTTTTCCTTGTACCGATCGCTATCTGTATTGGTTACTTTTTCTTTCAAAAGAAAAAGTAACAACCAATCTTCAAGAGAAAAAATGACAAACAAAAGACAATCCTTCAGACCGTGGAAGCAAGTGCTCCACCGGGATAAAGATTTGATGAATACTTAAGTTTTTTGCAAGTGCAGTAAACAAAGAAATCCGAGTGATTCCAATTTTGCCTCAGTGTTTAGTGAACACACTTCTTAAACATCTACTACAACCAAATGCAGAAATTATAAAATGGCTTACGCCGCGGGAAGCTTGTCGAAGGGTGTCATCATGCCTGTGCCGTTTTTACGGGGGGCCTGTCGAAGGGTGTCATCCTGAGCCTGTCGAAGGAGGGCCGCGATGAGGAATTTCAATTTTACACTCGTATTAAACTCTTTTTTCATTTTAGTTCTACTATTGTATATTTATAGAATAAATAGATAAGTGAACCTTTATTTTTTAAATGTCACCAAACCAGGATTTTATGATAAAAAAAATTTGCCTTTTACCAATCATACTTTTAATTGTTGCAGGCAGTTTTGCACAATCGTCGATGCCCTCCAATATCTTTTTTAAAACCTTACCTAACGGTTTGCAGGTATTGGTAATAGAAGATCACAGTGTGCCGTTAGCAACTATTGAGATAGCAGTAAAAAACGGCTCCTATACGGAGCCTCCTGAGTTTAACGGACTCAGTCATCTTTACGAACACATGTTTTTTAAAGCCAACAAAGATTACCCAAGCCAGGAAGCTTTTATGGAAAGGATTAAAGAACTTGGCATCGTCTTCAACGGCACAACAGGTACTGAAAGAGTGAATTATTTTTTCACTTTACCTTCTTTCAATCTTACGACTGGTTTAAAATTTATGAATTCGGCGATTCAATATCCCAAATTCGATTCATCGGAAATAAGGAAAGAAAACGTGGTAGTAGATGGAGAATTTCAACGTCTTGAATCAAGCCCTTTCTTTGCATTGAGTGATTCTATGAACCATGTACTTTATGGAGATCTATACAGCCGGAAAAATCCAATTGGCGATCATCAGGTGATTCTGACCGCTACTCCTGCTAAAATGGAAACAATTAAAAACAAATTTTACTGGCCTAATAATTCGTTACTTACCGTTGCAGGCAACGTAAACCATGATGACGTTTTTAAACAGGTTCAGCAAATTCTTGGGGGATGGAAACCGTCGGGCTTTGATCCTTTTAAGAAATATCCCGTTCCGGAATTTGCGCCCTTGAAAAAAGATGACTATGTAATTGTTGATTCCAAGAATGCGCGTATACCCGTTTGCGTTATGAGTTGGTTTGGGCCGGACACACGCCATGATATCAAGTCCACTTACTCAGCAGATGTATTTTCATTTATCCTGAGCCAGAATTCTTCGGCCTTAAGCAAAGCACTGCTTGATTCAGGCCTTGCCTACCAGGCAAATTTTAGTTACTCAACTCAAAAGTATGGTGGCGCCATATCTCTATCCGTGGTACCTAATCCCACAAAGGTCGAACAATGCATAGCTGAAATGAAAAAACAAATCAGTATGTTAGATAATAACAATTACTTCACGGATGAACAGTTGGCGACTGCTAAAAGGCAACTTGAAATAAGTGATATCAGATCAAAGGAAATAACATCCGATTATGTACATACAGTATCTTTTTGGTGGGCCACCGCCGCACTGAATTATTATTTCAACTACCTGGATAATTTGAGAAAAGTGTCGCGGCAGGATATACAGGAGTACATCAGGAAATATATTAAGAATAAACCTTTCGTTGCAGGATTACTCCTCAGTCCTGCGATGGACGAACAATTGAAACCAAAGACATTTTTTAAGGATAATAATTAATAAAAAATATTGTATGAAAAATATCATATGCTTTATACTGGTGTGTTTTATAATTGTAAACACAAGTAATGCACAAAGCAAATCTGAAAAATTTTCGGTAGATGGAATCACCGTATTGATGAGGCCAACCGTAAAAGATATTATTAACGTGCGTGTTTACTACCGTGATGGCGTAGCCGATTATGGTGCGGATAAAGCAGGCCTTGCTAACCTTGCGGTTGCTGCTACTACGCAATGCGGAACAAAGAATTATTCGAAAGATGCATTTAAGGATAGAGCTGATAAATATGGTATTAGCATTTCCGGGTTTTCAACTTATGATTATAGCGCAATAAATTTAAACTGCATCAGCAAGTATTTTGAAGAAGGATGGAGCTTATTAGCTGCAGCCGTAAAAAACCCAATTTACGATGAGAACGAATTTGCTCTTTTAAAACAAAAGTCAATTTCACAGATAAAAAACCAGGAATCAGATCCCGATAGCAAGCTTCAAAACATGGCCATTGAGAGCACTTTTAAGGGCACTGTGTATGAAACAGACCCGCAAGGCGATACTGGTACCGTAAATAATATAACTGCCGAAGAAGCTAAAAATTTTTATTACAATACTTTATTAAATAAGAACAAAATCTTTATTGTAGTTGCCGGCAAAATATCCAAAGAAGATATTATGGCGAGAATAAAAAAAGCATTTAGCGATCTACCTTCCCGTCCTTATAAAGAACCTGGATATCAGATGCCTGAAATCACTGCCAACTCACTGCATATTGAGCCAAGAATGCTTGCTACTAATTACATTATGGGAGTGATGAATACACCGTCATTCACTTCTCCTGATTATGTGGCCAACCGGGTTGCTTTCGCTACTTTCAGCAGTAATCTTTTTATAGAAATAAGAACGAAACGAAATTTATCTTATGCTCCATATGCTTACTCAGTAGCGCAACAAATGCCTTATAGCCTTATGTATGTAAGCACCACCGACCCTAAAGCTTCGGTGGAGGTGATGGATAATGAAATCATCCGGTTAAAGAAGGACGGGTTTTCTCAAAAGGAATTTTCTGAAAGTAAAAATCTTTACATCACCAGCAACTACATGAAGGAAGAAAGCACGAGTGCATTAGCATCTTCCTTAGGAAGTGCAGAAATTTTAGGCGACTGGAAAATGTCGGACGAATTTATTGATAAGGTACAAAAGTTAACGCCGGCCGAAATGACAGCAAGTTTCAGAAAATACATAAAAGGTATCAACTGGAATTACCTTGGAGATGAAAAAGCAGCAGATGCTGCGAAAGATGCTTTTGATAAAAAAGTGGATTGAAAGGATGCAGGTTCAGCGGAAGTGTTGCCGTCATCCGCATCAGTAAATGGTCGATTATAACGGCAGAAGCAAACTTCCCTCTCTACCTTGTAGCATAGTCTGTTCAGGCCGCGAAAGAAATCGTCCTGACGGGATAAAAATTTGACGAATACTTAGTTTTTTTGCAAGGGCAGTAAACAAACAATTTCGCAGAATTCTTATTTTACCCCTGTTGCTAGTAAACACCCATGCACTCCAGCATCGACTATAACCAAATGCAGAAATCGTGAAATAGCTTACGCCGCGCGCAGGCAAGAAAAAACCTGGGGAGCAATGGTCTTTCCCTTGAACTTTTTGGTTACTTTTTCTTTCAAGAGAAAAAGTGACAAGCGAACCCTCAACCACAAAACATTAAAGGCTATCGTTCAGGCTGCGAAAGAAAGCGGCCCGACGGGATAAAAATTTGACGAATACTTAGGTTTTTTGTAAGGGCAGTAAACAAACAATTTCGCAGGATTCTTATTTTACCCTGTTGCTAGTAAACACCCATTCACTACAGCGTCGACTATAACCAAATGCAGAAATCGTGAAATGGTTTACGCCGCGCGCAGGCAAGGAAAAACCCGCGAAGCAATGGTGTTTCCCTTGAACTTTTTGGTTACTTTTTCTTTCAAGAGAAAAAGTGACAAGCAATCTTCAAGAGAAAACTAACAAGCAAGCCGCTAACCACAAAACATCACAAGCTGTTGGCAATGAGATCCACAACATATTGATGAGATTGCCACGTCGCCAGTTGAATTAACTATGGGTTTAAAATTGACTGGCGCTCCGCAATGACATACTGGATACGCTTCTCGCAATGATGGATTGATCGGGCCCTCGAAATCATGGACGAGAAGGAGCTTTTCTCAATGACGGATTTGAAAGGATTTTAAAAACCTTGCAGGTGTTTCATTTACAAAACCTCATCGGAAACGCATGTGCCTAAAGTGAACAGCACAAAAAACCTTTTATTTTTTAGATAGCCTGAACATTAAAGCATCATAAGATCCAACAGAGAGTTTCAACGGCTTTTGTGTATCACCCAAATTGGATTTTTTCCAAAGATCGCGAACCTTATAAACGTCTTTGCTCGCATCCAGAACATGATGGAAAATCGTATCCTCGATTAACTCATCACGCCAGTTAAAATTAACCATTTTCGATTCCCTAGACCTGTTTACAAAACAAATTGCCCAGTCATCACCACTCAAAGGTTTGGCAAATATTTCCACACTGTCCACTGTTTTAAAAACAAAACCTTCAACGCCCATTTTATCCTGGTCCACGGCAATCACTTCTTTATTCGTCAATATTTCTTTTGTGGTCTCAGACATTTTTCGAAGATCATTTCCGGCAATTAAAGGGGCCGCGAGCATGCACCAAAGAGAGAAATGTGCCCGGTCTTCACCTACAGTCATTCCATTTCCTACTTCCAGCATATCGGGATCATTCCAATGTCCGGGGCCTGCATATTTTCTCAATCCTTTTTGAAGATCTACAATAGACATTACGCCGTTTTGCCTCCATGTTCCGTGATCTACGTACCCGGCAAAAATTGCAGAGATATCACCGGTTGTGCGCCATAATTGCCCCACATTTTCTGCCCATTCCCATGCTTTATTTTGTCCCCATTCGCAAAGACTAAAAACGATCGGGCGACCCGCAGCCTTTAGCGCTTTGCTCATCGTTGTGTAAGCTTCTTTTGCATTTAAACCTTGACTGAAGCACCAATCAAATTTTAAATAATCAATTCCAAGATGGGCGTAAAACCTGGCATCCTGGTATTCATAACCCCGTGTTCCGGGATAACCTGCACACGTTTTTGTTCCGGCACAATTGTACAATCCAAACTTTAATCCTTTTGAATGAACATAATCTATGAGCGCTTTCATTCCATGCGGAAATTTTTTAGGATCCGGAACCAGGTTTCCTGCCGAATCTCTTTCCATTGCCATCCAGCCATCATCCAAAACAATATATTGGTAACCGGCGTCTCTCATTCCGGAAGATACCATTGCATCTGCAGTTTGTTTCACCAGGTCCTCGTCAATCTTAGTCTGAAAAGTATTCCAGCTATTCCATCCCATTGGTGGTGTGAGCGCAAGACCTTCGAATTTCTGAGCATGTATGTTTGTAAACAAGCAGAGCGTAATAACAATAAGAATTGCATTTTTCATATATATCATTTTAATTTAAATTTTTCGTTTACTCGTCACTGATAGACATTTTTTAATCATCGTCGACTACTATTTCTGCGTGTAAATTAACTACTCCATTTGTGATTGCGCAAATTTCTTTAAAATAACTTCGTTTTATTAACCGAAACTGTTGACGTAAGATTTTCAATTTGTATTTTAAAATCTCCCGCCTCAAGTATCTTTTTATTTTCATTATTTACAAAAGCCAACTCTTTTAAAGGCAATTTAAACGTTACGGTTTTTGATTCGCCTGGTTTTAAATCTATCTTCTCAAAACCACGTAACCTTTTCACATCCGGAGTGATAGAAGCCACCAACTGCGAAACAAATAATTGAGCTACTTCCTTTCCTTCGCGACTTCCGGTGTTTTCTATTGTAACAGAAATAGTGGCGGTTTCGTCGGGAGAAAAACTATTTTTATTCACCGTAAGATTGCTGTAAGCAAACGTGGTGTAGGACAATCCAAAACCAAAAGGCCACTGCGGATTGTAATCGCCACCCTGCGGATTACCACTACCTTCGGAGGGTTTGTGAATATAAGGAACCAATGAATTGGTAAAGCGCGGATAAGTGATTGGAAGTTTGCCGCTTGGATTCACATCGCCTGCAAGAATATCTGCCAATGCATTCGCGCCAAAATTAGACGGAAGATAGATATCTAAAACAGCCGAAGCTGCAGGCACAATATTATGAATGATCCTTGGCCTTCCTTCATTCAAAATTAAAATAATCGGCGTTCCTGTTTTGATCATCGCCTTTGCCAACAACATCTGGTTACCCGAAAGACTCAAATCATCTAAGTTACCCGGCGTTTCCGTATAACTATTTTCGCCAATACACAAAAGAACATAATCCACATCAGCCGCGGCCTTTACGGCAGCATTAATGTCAATCACCGAGTCGGCGTAATATTTGCCCCAGGTATTATCATACCCGATACCCGGTTCGTATTTTACATTTGCAGCGCCAAATTTATTTTGTACCGCTTCTAATATGGTGTTGTATTGCGATGCATATTGATCGGTTTTTTCTCCCTGCCAGGTATAAGTCCAGCCGCCATTTAAGCAACGCATGGCATTTGCATTAGGGCCTGTTACCAATACCTTAGCTGTTTTTGGTAAAGGCAAAATATTGTTGCTGTCTTTTAAAAGAGTAATAGATTCTGCAGCGGTATTATAGGATGCTTTCTGAAATTCTTCGCTACCAAATTTGGGGTAATCCTTCAAATAAGTCATCGGTGTTTCAAAAAGTTTCAGTTCTTCTTTTACTCTTAATATCCTGGTAACTGCATCATTAATACGACTCATCGGCACTTTTCCTTCTTTTACCAAAGAGATTAAATCTGTACAAAATTCTTTATAATCATAAGGGATCATTGACATATCTATACCCGCATTGATAGCGAGCATGGTGGCGTCTTTTATATTTTTTGCGATATGATCGCGACGATACACATTTTCGATATCCTGCCAGTCTGTAACAACAAACCCGGTAAAGCCTAACTCCTTTTTAAGAATATCTGTAAGAATATGTTTATTGATGTGAGTAGGAATGCCATTTATTAACGCAGAATTTACCATCACGGTTCTCGCTCCGGCTTTCACAGCGGCAGCAAAAGGAGGCAAATGATATTCGCGAAGATAATTTTCTGGTATCCATGCATCCGTTCTGTCGTGTCCCGATTTTGGATCTGAATAAGCCATGAAATGTTTGATGCTTACCGCTAATTTATCTTTACTGCCCAACGGATTTTGAACACCTTTTATAAACTCTACACCCATCTGACCATCGAGGTATGGATCTTCGCCATAGTCTTCCCAGATGCGAGGCCACTCAGGATTAGTACCGAGGTCAAGCACCGGCGAAAAAGTCCATGGAACACTTGCTGCTCTTGATTCATAGGCCGTGATAACACCTGCATTAAAGATCAATTGTCGATTCCATGTGGCGGACTGCCCTATCTCCTGAGGAAACAATGTCGCACCTAAAACATAATTGCTTCCATGATTATCATCCAGCCCATACAAAACAGGAATCTTCATTTTTGTTTCGTTTGCTGTCTCTTGAATTTCACCAACAACGGCATTCCATTGCTCCGGCTTTAAAGGTTCTCCGGGAGAATTTAAAATAGAACCGATTTTATAATTTACGACAGCATCCTTCAATTTGGCCGCGTCAAAAATAAAATTTGGTCCTTCTGTTTTCCCTAACGATTCAAGAGATACCTGCGCCATCTGGCCCACTTTTTCTTCAAGTGTCATCTTCTTTACTAACGCGTTTACCTTCGCGTTCACAGCAGCTTCATTTGTTTGTGCCTGACTAATTGATGGCGCTACAATAGTAGCGAAACATAAGAGAAAGCTGAATTGATTCATTCTTTTAAAGCGGTTCATTTTTTAATTTTGGGTTCTATTTTACAAGTTAATTGTTTCAAATTATTCAATTATCTTTTTTATTGTTGAATCGTTTTTTGTGAATTGCTTAGCGGACCATTTTCACTCCAGTTAGCGCTGCAAACCGGCAGGCAAGTATCGTATTATGAATGACGTTGGCTCCGAGAAGCACTTTGCCAACATCCGTTTGCCCTTCAAAAATTCCCATATTTTGAAAAAAAAGCTATTTGCTGATAATGTCATACAACAACTGGTAATTGAAGGATTTAAAATTCCGGAGTCTTGAGATTCATTGCTTTTATTGATTTTTTAGTAATCGGAATAATCGGCAGCATGCATAAGAATACTGTCCATATGCGATACAGAAACCTTATTTTCATTTTTAGGATCAGCAGAAATTTCTTTCCATTTAGCATCATCTCCAAACACTTTCCACTGAGCGTTTCTATCTTCCACACTTTTAAAAATGGTCAGGTACATCAGGTTGGGCATGCGACTACCGGAAACTACTTTACCATAAAAAACAGGATCAAATCCGAGACGATTGAAAATATTGATCTCATCGTGGTTAAACATATCCATCTTCTTTTTTGCCAAATGAATCGTTGGGCTTTCGTAACTTCTTAATTCAAAAATTCTCTCTGCATTTTTTTGTTTTGGGAAAACCAGGTGCGGTTGTTTTTCAAAAGCTTCCATCAATACAGATTCCATTCTTACGAACGGTGCCGTCTTTGAATCTGCTGCTAAAAAATTTTTAGCGGATTCATTAAATGCAGGATCGTTATTTATCTTATCAGAAATGGCTAACCACTGTTCGGGCGAAGAAAAAGGAATCAAAACAAAAATTCTTTTATCAGAGGCGGTATCATTAGTCAGCGGTTTAAAAACGCCAATATTTTTGATACCATAACGATGCAAGGCAGGCAAGTAAAAATTTTTAATAAAGTTATCGGTCATGCTTACCTGGTTATCATCTTTTAAATGATAAACCTTTAACTGATAAAAGTCTTTATTTGTTGGTTTACTATAGGTGCTCTGAGACAGTGCAAAAAGAGAAAAAAATAAACAGAATTTTTTCATGGTTGATAATTAATGGTGAATGGTGAATAATAAATATTGAATGCGCATTTTCCTGGTGATCGGTCATCGGTCGGAGGTGGTCGGCGATCGGCACCTATTCTTTTAAACCAAATTCTTTTTTATATAATCAAAACTTTTTGTAATACTAACAAAAGGATCGCCCGGGCATATATCTTCTTCAACAAAAAAATATTTCATTCCTGCAAGGTCTTTGTATTTGAAAATTTCTTTGAAATTGATAATGCCACTACCCACTTCAGTAAAGTTTTGCGCTGGCGTATTGTCCATATCTTTCACATGCCAAAGCGGAAACCTTCCAGGGTGTTCTTTAAAAAGCGCGACTGGATCCTGGCCTGCTTTTTTGATCCAATACAAATCTATTTCCATTTTTACCAGGTTTTTATCCGTCGCCAGCAAAATATCGTATGGATATTTTCCATCCTGTTTTTCAAATTCAAAATTGTGGTTGTGATAACACAACTGGATACCCGCTTTTTTACACTTCTCACCTGCCACATTCAAATCATCCGCCACTTTTTTATAATGGTCCAGCGTCCCGCGCTCGGTCGGCGACAACCAGGCACAAATCATATATTTTAATCCTACACTGTGGGCATCCCCGATGGCTTTATCCCAATCATGCAATATGGTACCTTTCATTACTTGCCCGTTCTCTTTATCTTCACCAAGCCGATAATGGCTGCTATACATCACCAGTCCGTTATCTTTCAAAACCTTTTTAAATTCTTTGGGGCTCATCCCATAAAATTTTTCTGTGTCAGTATAAGTAGCGCCTTCAACGGAATTGTAACCAATCTTTGCTACATGCGCCAGTGCCGCTTTTGGATCTTTTTCCATCGCGTCGCGAACTGTATATAACTGAAGACCTATTAAAGATTTTTCTGATTTAAATTCCCCGGGAGCCATCATTAAGCCCGCTGAAAGGATCGTGGAAGTCTTTAAGAAAGTGCGCCTGGTCGTCATGTGAATAATTTAAAGGTTTAAGCGAACAATTTAGTGATTTTTTTCTCCAGAATTATCGATTTTTTTATGTTGCCAGTTAGTAATTATTTTATTAATACGAGTGATCAACTCGATACAAGCCCGGCCGTTGTGATAAGGGCATTTCCATAACCCAACTTTATCCTCGTTCATTACTTCATACTTTTCGTTTACGCCCCAAAACCATTCGCCGTTTTCTGCATCCAGTATATGCTGCTGTACAAACTTCCATGAATTTAAGGATTTTTCGAGATAAGTTTCTTGCCCGGTAGTCTCCCATGCATTAAAAAACCCAATCATCGCTTCAGCCTGCGGCCACCACTGCTTTTTTATAATAAAAAGTTTCTTATTTTTTAAAAAAAAAATTATGAAGTGGAATAACAATCTAATTATGTACGTCTTTTAGCTATAACATTTTTTGTAGTTATAAAATCTTATAATACTACTAGATCATCCGTTGCTATTTTGGGGTTTGCATGTGCTGTCGGTTCTTACTTGTTATTGCAGTATTGTTTTGGATTTGCAAAAAAAGATAAACAGAATAAAAATCAGAATTCACTAAAGCAATAAGCCTGCGATATTACTTGCTAAAAATAATATTAGAAGCAACTGACACTTACCGATAAAAATTACCTATTTTTTCCGATTACCGTTTTACGATGTTCCAAACCCCACTCCAACATTACATTGACAACTTTTTCGAATGCCCGGCCAGATTGGGTTAACTCATATTCTACGGTGACAGGAATAGTATCACAAACAGTTCTTGTTATAATTGCATTGGCTTCCAGGTCCTGCAATTCCTTTGACAACATTCGGGAATTTATTTTCGGGATTTCCTTTTCTAATTCACCATAGCGTTTTTTATCAAAAAGCAAAGAAGCCATAATGGGCATTTTCCACTTTCCGCTAATCACGTTTATGGTTTCATTGACAGCTAATATATAGTTGGTCGAACAATCACTAATGGTTTTCAAGTCTGAAATCTTGCTCATAACTTATTGATTTTGTTGTTACTGTACCTTCGTAAGGTACTATAAAAAGGTAAAGTACCCGCTTTCGTAAAGCTAAGTAATCTAGTTTTGCTACATCAAATATATTTAATCAAAAAAAAAAGAATAATGAGTAAAATCTTAATTACAGGGGCAACAGGAAATTTAGGATCGGCAGTAGTCAATCAACTATTGAAAAACACAAATGCCAACAAAATAGTGGCATTCTCCCGCGATGAAAACAATACAACTTATTTGAAAGAAAATGGTATTGAATTTCGCCTGGGTACTTTTGAAGACAATGCTTCTCTTGATAAAGCTATGGTGGGAATTGAAAAAGTTTTATTGATTTCTACAACAGACCCAAAGCGTTTCTATCAACACAAAAATGTGGTTGATGCGGCAAAAAGAGCCGGTGTGAAATTTATTGCATACACCAGCGTTCCGATTCGGGATTTAGATTCCGCAGCGGCAAAAACCGTGTTAGAAAGCCATTTTCAAACTGAGGATTACATCAAAGAAAGCGGTTTATCGTATGTGTTTTTGCGCAACAATATTTATGTAGATATGGTGCCGATGTATGTTGGCGAAAAAGTGTTTGAAACCGGGATTTATCTTCCTGCAGGAAATGGGAAAGTGCCATTTGCTCTACGACGGGAAATGGGAGAAGCCACAGCAAATCTACTTTTGGAAAGCGAGCAGCATCAAAACAAAATCTATGAAATCACCAACACTGAATTGTATTCTTTTGAAGATGTTGCCAGGGTTCTTTCTGAATTGTCAGGCAAACAAATTACCTACACCGATGCCAATATAGATGAGTTTACAAAAATGTTGATAGCGCATAAAATGTCAGCGCATATTATTCCAATATTTACAGCCTTCGTTACTGATTTTAAAAATCATCAGTACGAAAAAACATCAGACGAATTAAAAACATTGCTTGGCAGAAAACCCTCAACTTTGAAAGAGGCGTTGAAAGAATTGTATAAATTGTAAAAGCTCAAATCAAAAACAAGCTGCAAACTATTTAAAAAGCCTGAGCATATGAAGCTTGAAACAAAGCGCTTGCTGTTTATTTCTAAAGGGAAAATAATTTATCCACTATTCTAATTTCATTGTAATCGAACAGTACGAAAGAGCAGCTTCAAAGTCTATTGAAATTTTGGTGTACCACTCCCCAGGCTGTAAGATTGCTGATTATTGTTTGTAGGGTATTGCCATGTTCCGTAAGTTCATATTTAACTGATATAGGTTGCGTATCTAAAACGGTTCGTTTTACCAACTGGTTTATTTTTTTAAGTATTTTCTAATTTTGCAGTCTTATCGTTATTTTAGAAAAATTGAAAATAATAAACCAATAAATTTATTGTTAGATTAAACACCCACGGCCTCTTTGGGTATTGAAGCGATTTCATATTTTATATTCCACTCCTTTATACTTTCTAAAATCGGCAAAAAAGCCAAGCCTTTTATAGACAACTTATATTCTACCCTTGGCGGTATTTCCTTATAAGCCAATCTTTCCAATAGTCCATCTTCTTCCAACTCTTTTAACTGTTCAGTTAGTACTTTCCTTGAAATGTGTGGTACTATGGCATCTAACTGACCAAAACGAATGCTGCGGGTGCCAATAACGTTTATAATAATCGGCTTCCATTTATTACCAATAGTGCCAATCGCCCTCGTAAACGGGCAATTTGAATTGCAAAAATTGTCGTCTCTCATATTTTTAAAATTTTGTAGTTACCTTATAGTAACCAGAATATACCATAATGGTTACAAAAATAAACTATCAATGGTAACTTTGTGAAACAAAAGTACTAAAAATAGTTTCAAAAATTAAAATTTAAAAAATGAAAATCGGAATTATCGGTGCCGGATCTATCGGCACAACAATCGCGAAACACTTAACCGAAGCAGGTTACGAAGTAGTTATCAGCAACAGTCGTGGTGGTGATACGCTTAAAGAAAAAATTAAACAAATCAGTGGCAACATTATCGCCGGTTCCGTGCAGGAAGCAGCCGAAGCCGATGTGGTATTTCTTGCTGTTCGGTGGGAACATGTCCAGGAGGTATTATCTACCATTTCATTAAAAGGCAAAATCCTGGTTGACGTGACCAATGCTAATCTGCCGGAATTTGTATTGGCAGAACCAGGCTCAAAAACCTCCAGCGAAGTAGTAAGCCAATGGGCAAAAGGAGCAAAAGTGGTGAAAGCATTTAATACATTATATGCACAAGTATTAGCGGAAAATCCGCAAACTAACGGTGGAAACAGGGTGATTTTCTATTCAGGAAATGATGACGATGCGAAAGAGGTTGTGTCAGGCATTCTTAATCGCATCGGATTTGCCGGAGTTGATTTGGGTAGCCTGCATGAAGGCGGAAAATTGCAACGATTTCCTGGCGGACCATTACCAACATTAAATCTTATCAAACTAAAATAATAATTTCAAAAATTTAAATAATGAATAAATTAAAAGACAAAGTAGCAGTTATTACCGGTGGTAATAGTGGCATTGGGTTTGGCATTGCCCGGGAATTTAAAAATGAGGGTGCTGTAGGAGTAATTGTGGGCAGAAACCAGGAAACTTTAGATAGTTCTGTGGCTCTACTTGGCGATAATTTTATAGCCATAAATGCCGATGTGACCAACCCTGCCGACCTGGGAAGAGTGTTTAAAGAAACATCTGAAAAATTTGGTAAAATAGACGTGATTGTAGCCAATGCAGGTGGTGCAGTTACAGGAGCAGTATTCGGTTCTGTGGCAGATATTGGCGAAGCCGTCTATGACAAGACAATGGATTTAAACCTGAAAAGTGTTTACTTCACTGTTCACAAAGCACTACCCTACATGAATGATGGTAGTTCTATTATTCTTATCGGGTCAAATGCCGGGCATCGTGCCTATCCTTCTTTTACGCTTTATGGTGCGGCGAAAGCGGCTGTAATCCATTTTGCAAAAGGATTTTCAAACGACCTTTTAGATAGAAAGATTAGAGCAAATGTAATATCACCAGGCACAACAGATACACCTGTATTTGACAAGTTTGTTCCTGCAGAACAATTGGAAGCTGTAAAAAAATACTGGTCAGATGTAATGCCCATAGGCAGAATTGGGCAACCATCTGACATTGGTAAAACAGCGGTTTTCCTGGCTTCTGATGACTCGTCTTTTATGCTTGGTGCTGAACTCCTTGTGGATGGTGGTCTCACCTATTTATCACCTGCTAATTAATTGACCCCACGCTGGTGCGCGTTTGTAATTCGTGCCATTAAATAATTAAAATAATTTTCAAAAGGAATAAATTAAAAAACAAAGTAGCGGTAGTTACCGGTGCTTCAAAAGGAATAGGTGCATCCATTGCAAAACATTTTGCAGCAGAAGGCGCAAAGGTTGTTGTAAATTATGCTACAAGCAAAGAAGGAGCGGATAGAGTGGTTAAGGAGATAACTGATAATGGAGGAATAGCCATTTCGGTACAGGCTGATGTATCTAAAGAGGCCGATGTAACCAGGCTGTTTGAAGAAACAAAGAAAGCTTTCGGCACGTTGGATATTTTAGTAAACAACGCGGTCTTTCAGCAATACCTACCTATTGAGCAGGTATCGCTAGAAACTTTCCATCAGCATTTCAACGTCAATGTTTTGGGTCCGATACTTACTATCCAGGCATCTTTGAAACTATTTGGCGATAAGGGTGGCAATATCATCAATATCAGTTCGGGTGCAAGCAAAATGCCGATGGCGGGAGTCTCGTTATATTCTGCAACTAAAGCGGCATTAGATGCAATAACGATTTCTTTGTCGAAAGAACTGGGTGCAAAAAACATTCGCGTCAATTCTATTTTGCCGGGCGCGACGGAAACAGAAGGTGCACGTAGTGCGGGCGTCACTACTGGTAGTGAGGCTGAAACAATGTTTGTTACCAATACACCGCTTGGCCGTAGAGGTCAGCCCGAAGACATTGCGAAAGCTGCCGTATTTCTTGCTTCCGATGATGCAGCCTGGATTACGGGAGAGAAAATTTCCGTTTCGGGCGGTATGTATGGTTTTTAAATTCATAAATTCAAAAAAAATAAATACCACTAATAGCCACAGATACAAATTATTTGTGGCTTTTTGTTTTTCGGACAACCGTGTTTAACTGACAAACAAAACGGGCGATAGAAATCCATACTGGTAACACAGGCTATAATAAATTGCTGCCTTTGAGGTAAATACAAACACTTTTTCCCTCAACTTTCAACCCGGTAACAGAGAATACTCAGCTTCGTAAGCCGCGACTTCTCATAGCCTGAAAACGGTTGCGCTAAATCCAGGCATATTGAAAAACACAACCAAAATCCAAAGATTCATTTTTTAACAAATGGTAATTGTGCTATGCTAATTCTTCTTGTCCTTTGTATAAAAAATTATGAACAGTAAAAGAGTATTATTGACAGGTGTAACAGGCTTTCTAGGCTCACATACTGCTATCCAACTGTTGAACAAAGGTTATAAAGTTGTTGGAACATTGAGAAGCAAAGACAGAATAGATTCTATCAGAGAAGTTATTGGTAAGAAAACGAGTAACATTAATAACCTAAGTTTTGTCGAAGCAGATCTGAATAACAGCGATAAATGGCTTGAACTTACCAGGGATATAGATTACATACAACATATTGCATCGCCTTTCCCGAGAACTATGCCCAAATCCGAAAATGAACTTATAATTCCAGCTAAAAATGGAATTTTAAACATACTGAAAGCTGCAAAAACAAACCATGTAAAACGGGTAGTTATGGTGTCTGCTTTAGGTGCAATCACCTACGGTAAAACAAAAAGAGAATTAAATACTATTTTTAATGAAAATGATTGGACAGATGTATCTAATTATAAAGATACCACACCCTATTATAGAAGTAAAACAATCGCTGAAAAAGTAGCCTGGGATTTTATCAAAGAAGAAAAAACTGAGTTGGAATTAACTACAATTTGTCCCGGAGCAATTTTAGGTCCTGTAATAGATACTGACTTTGGCAACTCTGCCAACATAATCATTAGCCTTTTAAATGGTAGTCTTCCTGCATTGCCTAAAATCGAGTTTGATATTGTAGATGTTCGGTCGGTTGCAGACCTGCTGATTAAAGCTATGGAAATGCCACAAGCTGCTAACAGGTACATTGCATCTTCCGGGCATTTTAATTATAAAGAAATTGCACAAATTCTAAAAAAGGAATATCCGGACAGAAAAATACCTTCTATAGAACTTCCAGATTTTGTAACAAAAATATTTTCTATTTTTCAACCATTATTGAAACCTGTGTTGCTTGAAAATGTGAAAAGAAAAATCGATACCAGCAAAGCAACCAAAGAATTAAATTGGCAACCATTACCATCAAAAGAAGCAATAATATCTTGTGCCAAAAGTAT
>DATCFI010000280.1:0-14168 GCA_036509585.1 Hanamia sp.
AACTACCAGTTTGGGTGATGCTGACCATTTTGAATTCAGCCCTATGTTTCTCTGGAGGCATGGTAAAAAATTTCTGATGGAATTCGAGCCCTCCTTCAGCGCAGATGGTGTAGGAGTAAACTGGGCTGTAGCTTCCTATTATGCAACTCCTGGTTTGATTCTTCGTGGAGGGTATTTGGTATTGCCGTTCGGCACTTACAACAAACGCCTTGCTGCAGGATGGATTAATAAACTTGCTTCAGATCCTGAAGGCATTCCTGAATCTTCAGACTTTGGAGTTGAAGCAGAGGGCGGCATCCAGGCAGGAACGACCAAATGGAGTTATGATTTTGCTTTATCAAATGGTATGCAATTGCAACCTGATGGTACCACAGCTTTCGTTGGTATTACTGACAACAACAAGAATAAATTATTCACCGGCCGGATCGGATTTTTGCCACTTGCCAATTCATCGCTTGAAGTGGGCGTATCTTTAATGACAGGCAAAGTAGGCGATGCAGGCATGAAATATCAAAATGCAAATGCTACACTTTGGGCATTGGACTTAAATCTTGTTGAAAACTTTACTCCGTTCCAGTTAAATATTAAGGGGCAATACAGTGAGGCCAAAGTTGATAATGCGGAGTATACTGACCCTAGCAATCCTTCAAATACTTATACTTTTAACAATCATACAAAAACAGGGTACATCATGGCTGCATTAAGGCCAATGTTTTCGCAAAATGAGGTTGTTAAAAATTTCGAGTTAGCAGCCCGCTATGGCAATTATACCACACCCGCAAACTCGTTGTGGGGTACAAAAGATAATTCCCTTGCAGTAGGCCTCAATTATTGGATGACCTGGAGAACCGTTGTAAGATTTTCGTATGAAGCTATAAAAGGAACCAATACAGTAAGTACCAATTTAGGTGGCAATACAGGTCAAGTCACCAAATCCAATTCTCTGTACCTCCAATTTAGTATCCAACTTTAAAAAATAGAACAATGAAACTTATAAATAATAAAAAACTAATCATTTTAAATATCATGGTTGTAGTTGTTGGATCAATAATGATGCTGCTAAACAGTTGCACCGCCAGTCAAAAAATATCTATGAAATCAGGCGCTCAATTATGGTCAGAAAACTGCCAACGATGCCATAATACTCCATCTCCATCTAGCTTTTCTCCTGAGCAATGGGAAACCATCGGGATGCACATGCAAAGCAGGGCATTATTGACCAATACTGAGAGAGATAAAATAGTTGATTTTTTAAAACAATAATTGTTGATCTAGTCCTTATAGTTTGTGTTTCTTAAATCGCCCAATTATCATTAACCCGGGAAATGTAAACTAAAAATTGCTATTCAAAATCTATAAGGTTTGCACCTTAGCCTTAGCAATGAAAAACCTTATGACGTTTCATTTTAGGCAATTCTACATTTACTTTATGAACCGCAAATATAAAAGCCCGGACAGCAGTTTTTGCTTTTAAACCAGTGCCAACATGAACTGTATAAAAAAATAAAATTTCAACTTATTTAGGAGCGTGGTAATCTTGTAAAAGAAAAAGCCCACGAAAATTCATGGGCTTTTTTTCAGAAAGAATGTTATTTATTAATAAGGGTAAATATAGGTAAATGTTTTACCGTTGTTTCCATTTGTCCAAACCAGTTTTGCATAATAATAACCACCTGCAGAACTTATTGGGCAAGAGGTTGCTACGTCTCCGTTTGCATCAAGGCCATAAGTGATCACAGAAGAGATTTTGTCCGATCTTGTAATTGTATTCTGGCCACTTGTTAATTCAAAATTACATGACTGGCTATAAATTTTTGGAGAAGTGATCATATCAGTAAAATCCACTCCAAAGCGGTTAGTGCCCCAGATTGCAATATTGTTATTAGTGCCATCAGAATGGGTGCCCGTAACTGTTTCTACAATACCATTAGCATAGGTGTACACTTTGTGCCTTGCTACCTGCCAACTGCGTATTAAGCCACTGGCAAAGGTTATAGACAAGTTGGCGTCAACATCAGTTGTTATTGAACCAAGAGTAGCTAAATTCAGAATAAGGCCGCCGCTTGTATTGGTGATTGTTTTGGTACCATTAATTGTAATTGATTTACCCTCCTTCACCCGCGTAATAGTTAAAGCATCAATATTAATGGTTACAGAAGAACCCGCTTTGCTCCAATGTTGCCCACGCGGTACAGCTATAGTTACAGTACCTGTGCGTGTACGGTTACCACTGCAATTGCTACCATTATAAACAATAGTGATTGTTTTGGTAGTGGAAGTGGTGTCGTAAGAAATCGTTGCATCGCAAATAGAAATTTTAATACTAATACCATCTGTTCTTTCGGCGGTACCAGAAATAGCTACATTTCCATTTAATGCTGCAATAGCATCATCGGATACAGCGTCGCTCTCATTTGAAACCATTGTGAGGTCTTCAGAGGACGTTTGTACGTTTGCTGCTGTTGTTGCAGTTCCGTCTCCTGTTGAATTTGCATTGTCTTTTTTACATCCCAGTAACAGGGTGCTAAAAGATGCGGCTAAGATAGTTAGCCGGAAAAGATTTTTAGTTTTCATAAAGTTTTTTTTTAAGGTTTTTAAATCAGACATGGTTGCATGCCGAAAGTTTAATTGATGTTAAATAAAATATCAAAAAAAACTGCCAATAATAAAAACCAGGAATTTATAGGCATCATATAAAACGCTGGAAATGGATATTTCAATGCAATTAAACAGTGTCATATTTTGTAGACGTTTTATAGACGAAACAATGACAATTAAAATTTGTGATTGAAAGAGTATGGTTAATAGTGATTTAGATCTTTGCCAACTCTGCAAAAAAGGAAAAAATACATTGCTGTGAGGTGCAGTTTTGATTCGGTTAAAAAAATAAATGTGATTCTAACTGAATATTTTATTTAGTGTTCGAAACTCTTTCTGTTCCAAAGGAATGCCGGTATTCTTTAAAATAAAAAATAGAAATCCCGGTTATTTGTTGCTTTACTGTAAAAAATAACTTTCGGGATTCTTTGTTTTGACTCTTCCACTTAATGTTAATGGCGTGGCTTTCAAAAATACCAATCTGATAAAAATGATTGTGAATCAAAAAGTTGAAAAGCTGCGATAATTATCTTGCAGCTCCGCCATCAATCGTCAAACAAATTCCGCTGACAAAAGATGCTTCATCAGAGGCAAGGTAAAGGTATCCGTTAGCAATATCATCCGGAACTCCCCATTTGCCAAGAGGTATAGTGGGAAGGCTTTGTTTGCGAACTTCTTCGGGCATGGCATCTGTCATGGCGGTATGAATAAATCCGGGCGCAATGCAATTGACGGTAATTCCGAAACGGCCTAATTCCATTGCCCATACTTTGGCCATTCCTATAATGGCCGATTTGGTAGCTACATAATTTGTTTGCCCGTAGTTGCCACGGATAGCTACATTGGAAGACGCGGAAACGATGCGGCCATAATTTTGTTCTTTCATAATTGGGGCTACTGCCTGGGTACAATTAAAAACACCAGTAAGGTTTACAGCAATTACATCATCCCATTCCTGTTTCGACATTTTAAGTAAAGTCCTGTCTCTTGTAATACCGGCATTGTTGATCAGGATATCAATGCGGCCATAATGATCACGCGCTTCCGCCACCGCTTTTTTTACTTCGCCTTCATTGGTGACAGATACTTTTTTAAAGATAACATCATGCCCTTCTTTTTTTAATCGCGCAGCTACTTCATTTCCACTTTCAGATATATCCCACAAAATAATTTTGGCTCCTTCTTTTGCAAAACGCTCTGCAGTCGCAAGCCCTATTCCATTAGCCCCTCCGGTAATCAGGGCAATTTTATCTTTTAGTCTCATCTATTAAATGTTTATAAATAAAGCAATTGTTTTTAGTTTTCTCAAATAACAACCCAATAATTTATTCACAGGAAAGATAGATAAAAAATTGCCCTCAAATAGCAAGTATAAAATATTTCCATTTCTTCCATATTATATTTACCCTTAAATCCTTTGTGGTTTATTTATCCCTATTTTTGATAATCCAAAAATTAAAAGCCATGCATCGTTATTTCCTTATTTTTTTCATGCTGTTTATTTTAACCGCTTATACCAGCACTGCTCAAACACAACCCAAAGTACTTGCTGAAGCTGCCCCTGCAGCGGGTGGATTTTCTGCTTCCCGGCTTGCACGCCTCGATTCAGGAATGAATGACTGGGTAAAGAAGAATTGGGTCAACGGTTCAGTGGCGCTAATTGCCCGGCATGGAAAAATTGTTTTCTATAAATCATACGGTTATAACGATCTGGATACAAAAGCCCCTCTTGATAAAAACGGAATATTTCGTATTGCTTCGCAAACAAAAGCGGTTACCGTAACAGCAGTGATGATGTTGTGGGAAGAAGGAAAATTTTCATTGACAGACCCTGTTTCCAAATACATTCCATCCTTTGCTCATGAAACCGTATTGCAAACCTTTAATGAAAAAGATACTACCTATACAACGGTGCCTGCTAAACGCCCGGTTACCATTTTTGATTTGCTCACACATACCTCGGGCATTGGGTATCCGGCGATCGGCAGTAAAGAAGCAAATGCTATTTATGCAAAAAATAAAGTTACCGGTGGAGTGGGGGTGAAAGGCCAGGAACTTTCTGATGCGATGGAGCGCCTTGGAACCCTGCCATTGCTTTTTCAACCTGGTGAAAATTGGATGTATGGATTGAATATGGACGTGCTGGGATATTTGGTTGAGAAATGGTCAGGCATGACGCTTGAGAATTTTTTTACAAAGAAGATTTTTCAGCCACTTGGTATGAATGATACTTATTTTAATGTGCCTCATAGCAAAGCATCAAGGTTGGTTAATTTTTTCCTGCAGGACTCTACAGGGGTTACTAAAAAGCAGGAAACAGTATTTGACGGGTCACTCGATATGAATTTTCCACTTGAAAAAACGGATTATTTTTCCGGCGGCGGCGGCTTGTCATCTACCATTCATGATTATGCGATTTTACTGCAGATGTTTTTGAATGGTGGTACCTACAATGGCATGCGTTTGCTCGGCCCCAATACCGTTCGTATGATGACGATGAATCAGATTGGCAGCATGCATCCGAATCTCGGTTCTAATGCCTGGTTAAATAGTTTCGGCTTTGGGTTTTTCATCATCTCAAAAGATGGAAGCAGGCTTACTCCTAACCAGGAAGGCACCTACGGTTGGGGTGGTGTATTTTCCACCTCTTACCTCGTAGACCCTAAAGAAGATATGATCATGTTGTTGTATCATCAGATGTGGGGGCCACATGTAGCTGATGCTGACAAAACATTCGTTCCTTTGGTGTACCAGGCGCTCAATAATTAATTGGAGGATGAATGTTCTTTTTCATACAAATCCCTGAGTGCAGATTTCTTAAACTTGCCAACAGAAGTTTTAGGTATGGCATTGATGATGGCATACTCATCGGGAATCCAGAATTTTGCAAACTTGCCACTGAGAAATTCTTTTAGTTCGCCGGGTGAAACAGTTTTTCCCTCTTTAGGAACTACATAGGCAAAGGGGCGCTCTATCCATTTGTTATCAGGAACTGCAATCACAGCAGCTTCCAACACTGATGGGTGTTCCATCAAAGTATTTTCCAACGCAATCGAACTAATCCATTCGCCCCCGGATTTAACAACATCCTTACTTCGGTCCCTTATGGCAATGCACCCGTCATCATCTATCGTAACAATATCTCCCGTTTTAAGCCATCCATCAGAAGTAAATTTTTCTTTGGCTTCCGGATCGCGGTAATAGGAAGAAGCGACCCACGGGCCGCGTACTTCCAACTCGCCCATCGTCTTTCCATCCCATGGGATAAATCCTTCTTCATTGCTTCCACGAATTTCCACAAAAGGTGCGGGTAGCCCTTGTTTCAGCAAATAGTCGTACTGCTCTTCCTTTGGTACTTTTTGCATTTTGCTGGTCATAACTGCAGTGCTGCCCAGAGGAGACATTTCTGTCATACCCCAGGAATGGAGTACTTTTATGCCATAGCGTTCATCAAAAGATTTAATTAAAAAACGTGGAGCTGCAGAACCACCTATTGTAATGGTACGTAACGAAAGTTTGTATTTATGGGGATCTGTGTCCAGCTTATTTAAAACACTCATCATTACCGTAGGAACACCGGCGGTCTGTGTTACGTTTTCAGATTCAAAAAGCTCCAATAAACTTTCCGCATCAAGATAGGGGCCGGGAAATACCTGCTTAGCGCCGACAAATGCGCAACTATATGGAAAGCCCCACGCGCAGGCATGAAACATGGGAACTATAGGCAGCAGCACATCCTGTTCAAAGGTGCCCATTCCTACGCAACTTAAAAGAAATGCCATACTATGAAGCATGATCGAACGGTGGGAATACATAACTCCTTTTGGTTTTCCTGTGGTTCCCGAAGTGTAACACAGAAAAGCAGCAGTGTTTTCATCTCCTTCAAAAGCTTCGAATTGTGACTCATCACCACTCGCTACCACGTCTTCATAATTTAAATACCCCTTCGGCAGTGGCTCATTAATTTGCGGAATCACAATGATATTGGAAACGTTGATACTGTTTTTGAATTTTTCAAATAAGGGCAACAACACCTGGTCTACTATGATGATTTTGTCTTCCGCATGATTAATTATATAACCCAGGTCATCAGGGTTTAATCGAATATTTAAGGGATGCACAACCGCTCCCATACAAGGAATAGCAAAATAGGCTTCCAGGTGTTGGTAATGATTCCAACTAAGGGTTGCCACCCTGTCGCCTTGCTTTACGCCAAGATTTTGAAGGGCTACGGCTAATTTTTTTGTACGCTTCGCAAAATCACGGTAAGTGTAGCGGTGGATGCTTTTATCAGGAAGGCGGGTAACGACTTCTTTTTTTGCAAATAAAGTTTCTGCCCTCCTAAGTATTGTGGGAAGGGTGAGCTGATAATCCATCATTAAGCCTCTCATGAAATTGATAAATTAAAGGAATGGTAGAATAATTTTTCAGGCAGAAAGATAATCAAAAAAGAAATTGGAAAATGTAAATGATTCAACTGTAGAATTGTTGTTGTTATTTAAAAAAAAATAATTCCTCTTCTTTCTTTCCGTTGCATTAATAAATGAAATAAAAACCTTTGCTTGTTTCTACTTTCGTATAAGCATTACTGTTAACCAAAAATAAAAATCCCGCTTATTTATTGCTTTACTATAAAAATGCAGAGGCAGACAGTGTGGATAATCAATATCCCAAACAAAATAATTCTTCCAAAAGAATATGAGTTGTTCGTACATTCGGAAATACAAACGCTGGCAGCGGTTCACAAAACTTTACTTATCTCAAATCAAATAAAGCAAATATTATGGCAATCGTATTTATTACCGGAACAAGTACAGGAATCGGTTTTGCTACCGCTGTAACCTTAGCTCAGAAAGGCCATAAAGTTTATGCCTCTATGCGAAACCTGCAAAAATCACCGGAGTTACAAAATCTTGCAGAAAAAGAAAACCTCCCTATAAATATCATTACTATGGATGTAAATGATGGTGCATCTGTAAAAAATGGAATTGGCAGTGTCCTTCAAAAAGAAGGATGGATTGATGTGCTCATAAATAATGCAGGAGTTTCGCAAGCCGGGCCGGTAGAAGAATTACCGATTCATTCTTTTGAAGAAGAAATGCAAACAAATTACTTTGGAACGTTAAGGTGTATCCAGGCTGTATTACCTTCTATGCGCGAAAGAAAATCAGGTTGCATCATTAACAACACATCTGTTTTAGGAAGAATGTATATGCAATTCCAAAGCGGTTATTGCGCCTCTAAAGCTGCAGTAGAGGCGTTAAGCGAAAGCCTCGCGCAGGAAGTAGAACCTTACAATATAAGAATTGCTATCGTTGAGCCAGGGGTTATTGCTACTCCTATTTTCAGAAAAGGCAAAAGCCATGTAAGCGTTAATTATCCCCGTGTCAAAAGAGTTAGTGCCTTTTATGGGGCTTTCCTCAAAAGGCAAATACAACCAGAGGTAGTTGCAGAGGCCATCAATGATATCATAATTGGTAAAAGTAAAAAATTCAGGAATTTAGCAGGGGCTGATGCATTGCCTTTAATCCGTTACAGGGCTTCATTAACAGATGAGGAATGGATTAGCTCCGTAAATACGGATGATGATACATGGGTTGAGAATTTGACTCAAAGGAGTTTGGATTAACAATAGCCCATGGTTTAAACCATGGGCAATATGGAAAACCATGAATTGCAACCGTTTCAACGGTTTTTTATATTTGGGAATAGATTAAAATAAAACAGGTTGATACAAAATAAAGGGCTAAAGCCAATTCTACATTTACCCATTCTCCAAAATAAAAATCTCAATTATTTGTAGGTTTACTGTAAATAATCCATCAAAATTTATTGGTTTACTATACTTTTAAAAAATGAATAGTACGATGAAAAAGAAAATTATACCTCTTCTAATTTTTTTTACTTTTTCAGTTTTTGTTTCTTCTGCACAGCAAGATGGTGAAAAGTCAAAGTTGGAAAAACTTTCTTCAACAGTTGACAGCATTTTGCAAAGCGAGGTAAACAATAATGTGATTCCCGGTGCAGTGATTGAAATTAAAAAAGGCAACCAGGTTCTTTGTAGAAAGGCTTTTGGCTATGCAGAGCGAAATGATTACGCAAACCAACCGCTCGCTCATCCTGAAGCGATGGTAACAGATGATTTATTTGACCTTGCGTCTCTCACTAAAGTTGTGGGCACTACCACTTCTATCATGTTGCTCGTGGACCGCGGGCTTATAAAAGTTAATGATCCGGTTGGTAAATACATTCCTGCATTTAATGTGGGAGATAAAAAAGAAATTACCATCCGAAACCTGCTAACTCATACAGCCGGGCTTATTACATGGTACCCTCTTTTTTACAGGGCTTCCAATAAACAGGAAGTTTATAAATTAATTGGTGAGCTGCCCTTAGCGTTTCCTGTAGGTAAAGTAAGAAAGTACAGCGATTTGGGTTTTATGCTATTGGCCGAAATAATAGAGAAAGTTTCCGGGATGCCTTTAGATCAATTTGATCAAAAAAATATTTTTATACCTCTTGGCATGCACCACACAACCTACAACCCGCTTACTTCCGGTAAGTTTACAAAATTTGCGGTTACTTCTCATGGCAACCCTTTTGAAACAAGAATGGTGCATGATACTTCGCTCGGGTATGTATTTAAAGAAATAGATCCCAATCAATGGAATGGCTGGCGGCATTATAATTTGCGTGGTGAAGTAAATGATGGTAACGCGTGGTATGCGCTTCATGGAGTTAGCGGCCATGCAGGTTTGTTTTCTACTGTTGATGATTTGCAGAAGTTGGTTGACATGCTTAAGAACCATGGTAAAGCAGGTTCCACACAATTTATTTCTAAAAAAACGTTTCAATTGTTTTTAACCCAGGACGATTTTAAAAATGGCCTTGGCTGGATGATGGATCCTGATAATTCATTTATGAAAAACGCACCAGCAGGTTCATTCGGGCATACAGGTTTTACCGGAACCAGCATTGCCATTGTGCCTTCATTAAACCTCTCTGTTATCTTATTAATTAATCGCCAGAATATGGGATTGTTACCAACGGGTTATTATTACAATCCTAATCCTATCCGCAAAGAAATATTTGATGCTGTATTAGATTATTGTAAATAAAACGCCGTTGCTACTGTTGCCATTTTTTCACGGTCAGTAATAAAGATTATTAGGATTAGGTAGTTTGTTCGCAATTCAATGATTTTTTCAATTGTCCCGGGTTTCAACCCGGGAAATTGGGTGAAGTATTTATGGGCTTTAGCCAAAAGCTTTATTTAGAATTTTGGCTAAAGCCTGTAGCATTTGTAAATATTGCCCACCTGCTAAAGCAAGTGGCAATTCACAAGTGGCAATTCATTTGGGGAAGCCATTCTTCCAAAATGAATTGCACAAAAGCCTAATCCTACCAATCAAAATAAAAATCAGTCTTATTTCTTGGTTTACTATGTTTATAAAAAAGGCCGAATGAAAATATTCTTACATCATTCCTCTTAATGCGATATACTAAAAGTGGCTCTTATATCCTGTGGGAGAGGGGCAGGTTTATTAACTTCGGGATTAGGCTCTAATTTAATAAAACCGATTCTGTAGCCATTGATTGTTGTATCATTTGTATGCCCTAAAGTAGGGTAACCTTGCAACGACATTTTGAAAATATAGGAATTTCCATTTTCATGAAAGGTTGCCTGGATAATAGCTGTGCCTTGCCAGAAACATTCTGCTCCTGATGGGCACCGGCTGTCATTTATCAATGAGTCAAAGCATATATAGGGCATTCCGTTCGTTTTTTCTGAGCAATTATATAGAGGGATTGAATTATCATTTATAGCTTTTAAAGCATATTTTTTACAGCTTGAAAAGAAAAATATTCCTGATAGTAATAATAACAGGCAATTCAATTTATATTTCATACTAAACTTTATTAATTAAATAAGATGACAACCTCTAAAGATATTTCGTTGCATACAAAAAATATAAAATCAGGCATATGAAATAATTTACAGAATTAAGATTTAGGCATTCTTCACAAATGGCTAAATGCCTTTACACCAAAGGTTGATTACTGCAACACAAAAAATGCCGAAATAAAAATCTACCTTAAATGTCCGTTTACTGTATCACGCTTATTTTTTATAACCAGTATTTATTTTTACTTTGCCCCCTTAAAAATTATTTTTGATCTATACTTTATTACAGCACCAGTGGAAATCTTTTTGGCGAAGCCGAAACGCAGGAAGAAATGTCGCCATTCAAATCATCATCGGTTTTTTTGTATTGTACCTCATTGTTGCAGCTATTTTCTTGGGTTTTTCTTTCGATAGTATTTTGTCAGATGCTTTTCCTCATCAAGATGTAATCCCTGTTTTTATGGGATTTATTCTCTATTATTTTGCTTTTGATATGATCATGCGTTTTATCATGCAGGAATTGCCAACACTGGCGGTGCAACCATATTTAACACAAAATATTAAGCGCAACCAATTGGTGAGTTTTTTAAATGTACGTTCCCTGTTTAGCATTTTTATATTCCTGCCTTTATTCCTTTTTTTACCTTTTATAACCACCACAGTCAGCGCAAAATATGGAGCGCTTGTTTCGCTTTCTTTGGTGGTAACCATTTTTAGCCTGGTTATTTTTAACCACTTCATGGCCTTGTTTATCAAAAGAAAAACCATACTGAACCAATGGTGGCTGATAGGTTTCTTCCTTTTAATTCTTTTGGTGGTTGCTGCTGATTATTTTAAAATCTTTTCTTTCAGGGATATATCTGCTGCGGTGTTTATGAAAGTTATAAAAATACCCGCGCTATGCCTTGTTTTTATTGCACTTGCCATAGCCTCGTGGTACAACAACAATATTTTTTTAAGAAAGAATTTTTATCTCGAAAACTTAGAGAAATCTACCGGCAAAAAAAAGTCAACTGATTTTAGCTGGCTTCAAAGATTTGGCACTTATGGCGACCTGATTTCGATAGATATCAAACTCATCCAGCGCAATAAAAGGCCACGAAGTTTATTTTTGCTTTCTGTAATTTTTTTATTTTATGGTTTTATTTTTTTCAAGCCTGAAAATATTAAGGCCGGTAATTTAGGTATCCTGCTGGTAGGCTCTATTTTTATTACCGGTATGTTTATGGTAAGTTTCGGGCAATTTCTTTTTGCCTGGCAAAGCAGCCACTTTGATGGAATGATGGCAGCTAACATCCAGGTAAAAACCTACATAAAAAGCAAAATGATGTTATTGATTTTTTTCAGTTCCATTGCTTTTTTGCTCAGCTTGCTTTATGGATTTGTAAGTGTAAAACTCATTCCCATATTAATTGCATCCTGGCTTTTTAATATTGGCGTACATAGTATTTTAACGGGATTTATCGGCACACGCAATTATAAAGGGTTAGACCTCAGCAAGCGCTCCTCTTTCAATTACCAGGGAACCGGCGCGGCGCAATGGTTGTATTCATTAATTATACTGGTAGCCGGCGCTATCATTTACCTTCCCTTTGCTTTATTGATTAATAAATGGGCTGGTATTGCAGCAATAGGCATTGCAGGCATAATCAGTTTGCTGATGCAGGATTGGTGGATTGATAAAATTACCGTTCAATTTAAAAAGCAAAAATATAAAATGCTGGATGGGTTTAGGGAGAATTGAGTTGCGGGGGTTATAAGTTATAAGTAATAAGTTTTAAGTGATAAGTTCTAAGTTTTAAGTAATAAGTTTTAAGTTATGATAACAATAAATAACCTTCTAAAATCTTACAACCATAAAGTGGCGGTAGATATTCCACAACTCGAAATTGGAAATGGAATTATAGGTTTGGTAGGTAATAACGGCGCGGGAAAAACTACTTTATTCCGCTTGCTGCTTGATTTAATAAAAGCAGATAAAGACGAAGTATATTTTAATGATAAAGATGTTTCGAAAAACGAAGATTGGAAAAATTATACGGCTGCTTATATTGATGAAGGCTTCTTAATTCCTTACCTGACCCCGGAAGAATATTTTTATTTTGTAGGAAAGCTACACAACCGGTCAAAAGTAAATGTGGATGAAATGCTTTCTGGCCTTGCTGCTTTTTTTGATGGCTCCATATTAAACAGCGGAAAATATATTCGTGACCTTTCAAAAGGAAACCAGTTTAAAGTGGGCATAGCAGCGTGTTTGATACAAGAACCCGATGTAATTATCCTTGATGAGCCGTTTGCCAACCTTGACCCTTCTTCGCAAATAAGATTGATAAAAATGCTGGAAGAATTGAATGCAAAAAAGCCAATGGCTATTTTGGTCAGCAGCCACGACCTTAACCATATAACGGAGGTGTGTACACGTATTTTATTAATGGAAAAAGGCAGGATTATTAAAGACCTTAAAACCTCATCTGATACCCTTACCGAACTGGAAGATTATTTCCGTGTGTAGGAAGAACTTCTGAACCAGGATTAGGAAGAACATCTGAATCAGGATACACAGGATGAAAGGATTGACAAGATTAGGAAGAATAGGATGCAAGGATTAGCAGGATTAATTACATTTCATACCTTTAAACTGCTACATGAGAAAAATACTATTTTTCACTCTATTACTCTTTTGCTACAGCCAAATTTTTGCTCAAAACTTACCTGCTAAAGAAACAATAGCCGCAGTTCCGGATAATGAATCTTCAAATGCATCCTCCAGGCCAGCAAGTGTATTAAAAATGAATATTTTTGCACCTTTACTTGGCTATTCGCAATTTTCTTTGGAAAAACCTATTAGCCATTTAAGAAATCTTGAGTTTGGCCTGGGTATTATAGGAGCCGGCAAGAATTTAAACATCCAGCCACGTTCTATAAATATAGGCTTTGATCGCTTTGGCCCCAATATCTACCGGCCTGGCCATAAAAATCAATTCGGTGGCTTTTTTGAGGTTGGGTATAAATTGATAATGCGTGCCCATTCTAAAAAAATACCCACAAATAATTACAATACAGTTAATACCCTCGAAGGGCTATATGTAAAACCTTCTATTTTATTCGGAGCTTATGGCTTCAACCAATTCAGGGATGATTCCACGACAGCTACAATTAGAGTACACCACCGCTTTGGTGCTTTAATGTTGAATTTAGGGGATCAATGGGCATTAGGTAGTAAAATAGTTCTTGAATTATATATGGGTGGAGGGGCAGAAATTGACAATGCGAAGGGCAATGATGATTTGTATGGTCATCCCTTTGTCCTGGCCGTAGCTAAGGATAATCCTTCTGTCAACTTCGCCTTTACCGCTGGTTTTCGCTTTGGTTTTCTTTTAAAATAAAATTAGCTCCAAAATAAAAATCTCACTTATTGTAGGTTTACTGTAAATAATTGTGTGAATCAGGATTTACAGGATGAAAAGATTAACAGGATTAAGAACGTCTGAATCAGGCAAAAAGTAATGATATTTATTTCAACAACTTGACTAGTCCTAAAAAAAGTTTACAGGTTAATAGATAAATCCTGCAATAGGTTTACCGGAATATTTTCATTTTTGTTTTCAAAAGTAGTTGGTTTTCTAAAATAATTTTTCCATAATCTTTGATGATTTATTTTTTG
>DATCFI010000281.1:0-19321 GCA_036509585.1 Hanamia sp.
CGTATCTGAATGAATTCTTTTATCGCTTTAACAGACGGGGATTTGATAAAACTATATTTCACAACCTTCTAGAAAGAATGGTTAAGAGTGACCCCATTTATCAAAAGGTATTCACGACTTAAACGATTTATTCTATAAAAAGAATTAGTTTATTCACTGATTCAAGACGCTCAGTAGTGTCTTCCCCTTGAATATTGAACATTGAGTTTTGAATACTTCGCTTTCGGCCGTTCACATTCAGATTTTCGCCTTCAGCACTTATTCTGAAATATCAATCAATCACATAGTTGCCTTTACTATCTACTAAAACGATAGGCACCTGTTTGGTCGCTTCAAATTTATCATAGGCATCTTTGAGCCGGAGATCGAAATCCCTCAGAGTGGGATTGTTGATTGTGTAATTTTCAAAATATTCCCACGACTTTCTTTTATCGTATTGCAATGGAAAAATATGAACGGGAATAAAGTCTTCACCGCTTGCTTTGGCTGCGCTGGCTATCACATATATTTCTTCAATATCCTCATCGTTAACAGGAATGCAACCTATCGAAACGCAACTTCCATGGATATAAATTCCATTTCCGGGTCTTAAAGGATCGCTCAAAATTTTGTCTGAGGCGTTTGGATAATTAATTCCCAGCGCGAGATGGTAATTACTGTTAGGATTAAATTCCGTAATATAATAAAATCCTTCTGGCACCTGGAAATCACCCTGCATCCTCTTTGGCCCCATGGCGCCACTTTGAAGGCAAACTTTATATGTTTTAAAAAGTTTGTATTTATCCTTGGCCTCATTCTTTACCCAAACTTCTAACTGACCATCATATTTAAAACTCCTGATGAACATATACCTGGCTGGCCATGTTAATCCCTTGGCCTTGAATTCGCTTTGGAGAGAATCGGCTCTTACACCCAATTCACCCGGCATTTTGAAAGAACCATTTTTAGCATGATAAGAATCCTGCGCCTCGGAGATAGCGGGCAAACTGAAAATAAAAACTATTAGTATAAAATACTGAAAAATAGATCTGAACATTTTTATAGCAGAGTGGGTTTCTTAATAAGAACGTAAAAGTAATTTTTTTATTGATATATTAAAAGCCGGAGAAAGAACTTAACCAATATTTAAATATCCACTTGATTTGAACATACTGCTAATCGCTATCGGGATGACTGTTGAATATTTCTGTTCTATTGGCAATTACCCGGCTGGTTTCATCTATAGATTTCCTCTTATGCTTGATACCGTTCGATCGCCTCGACAACGCCTTGAAATTTCCTTTGCTGAAATTCTTCGCGAACTTTGTTGTATAATCTCAAAAAACAATGTTGTCCTGTCTTCAACAGGTTTACTAAATTACAAAGACGCGGACAGGTCGGTCATATAGATGAAGATTTGAACCCTTTCATTAAAGGCAGAAAATCGGTTGATTTTTCTTCTTCTTTTGGTGATAAAGTATGCGTTTCCCTTTTTTTGGTTTTTATCAAAGATACAAAATTGGATAAAGACGAAAATTCAGAAAAGAAAGTTCCATGAAAGCGTCATGTAATAAAAATCATAGTGTAAGATTTTTTTCTAATTAATTTGTTTTGAATGAACTTTTGCTGTGCTGAATGGAGGCTTAATATTCATAAGGCACTGTCAGGAAATTGAAAATATGATTTCGCTACTAACATTTCGCTCATCTGGAGCTGCAAAAAAATAGCTACCGAAAATCTTTTCGGTAGCTATCAGAATTTTTTATATAATTAAATTATGCTATTTCCATCAGTTCAATATCAAAGACCAATTCTTTCCCTGCCAGTTCATGATTGGCATCCAATATAACTACATCATCTTTTATTTCCGTAACCACCACAGGAATCGGTTGGCCTGCCTGGTTTTGAAGTTGTAGCTTCATACCTGGCTCCAGTTTCATATCCGCGGGAATATTTGCTTTTGGAAATTCTACGATAGCTTCTGTATTTTTTTCGCCATAGGCATCAGATGGAGCGATATTAATTGTCTTTTTATCTCCAACAGCCATCCCGGGAATCGCATCATCAAACCCTTTGATCATCTGGCCGGCGCCTACTGTAAACGCAAGTGGATCTCTGCCTTCACTTGAATCAAATTGTTCTCCGGTTGTTAACGTTCCTTTGTAATGTACTTTCACATTATCACCTTTTTTAGCTGTGCTCATAATTATTGATTTTTAATATTAAAAAATTGAAATACATGATTATGAAAAATGTAATTCCTTGTAGTAAAGTTGGCATTTATATTTTATTTATTCGCACGAATCGCGCAAAAGATTATTTTTTATAATAATTTTATAAGGTTTCAACGGCCAATGCTGTTATTTTACAACATTGTTTTGTTAAGAAAATTCTGAAATAAAATCATGAAAGCAAAAAACGCCTTATTTGTTTTTCTTCTGTTGATAGCCGGTAATATTTTTGCTCAAAAGCGAATTATTCCGGGGGCAGAACGAATGGATCAGTATCTCCCGTTGCTGAAAGGTAAACGTGTCGGATTATTTGCCAATCAAACTTCAAGGGTTGGAAATACTTTTTTGGTGGATACTTTAAAAAAACTGGGAATAAATGTGGTCGCATTATTTGGCCCGGAACATGGTTTTAGAGGAACTGCTGACGCAGGAGAAACAGTGGGCAACCATGTCGATAAAGAAACAGGCATCGCCGTGATATCACTTTACGGAAGCAAGAGCAAACCATCTGCTGAGGATCTGAAAAATATTGACGTTCTTGTTTTTGATATGCAGGATGTAGGAACCAGGTTTTATACTTATATCAATTCAATGCAGCATTTTATGGAAGCTGCTTTTGAAAACGATAAACCGCTTATCATCCTCGACCGACCTAATCCCAACGGGTTTTATGTAGATGGCCCGGTGCTTGATTTGAAATATAAGTCCGGAGTAGGATTGCAACCCATTCCTGTTGTTTATGGTCTTACACTCGGAGAATATGCGATGATGCTTGCAGGTGAAAAATGGTTGTCAGATGCGGCCAATAAAAAATATGCTTATTTCCAACATGCGAAAAAAACACTTGACACCCCTTTCCATTTTATGGTGATTAAAAATGAAAATTACGACCATAACAGCAAGTACATTCTTCCCGTAAAACCATCTCCTAACCTACCCGATATTCAATCGGTTTA
Source organism: Hanamia sp. (assembly GCA_036509585.1). GTDB lineage: Bacteria > Bacteroidota > Bacteroidia > Chitinophagales > Chitinophagaceae > Ginsengibacter. The sequence goes on from DATCFI010000281.1 coordinate 3,167, forward strand.
TTTATATCCGTCCACTTGCTTTTTTGAAGGAACCACGCTTAGCGAAGGACGCGGAACAGATATACCCTTCCAGGTTTTTGGAGCACCTTCTTTACCGAAAAATCTTTATTCTTTTACGCCAAACCCAACCGAAGGAGCCAAGAGCAGCAAGCATTACGGGCAGGTATGTTATGGATGGAATTTGTCGGGCACGCCATCAGAAGTGTTGAAAAAAACAGACAACCATATCCAGCTAAAATGGCTGATGGAAGCGTACCGTTTATTCCCTAATAAAGATAGTTTTTTTATTGCTCCAAAATCGGGAAATATGAAAAATTCATTTATTGATAAGCTTGCAGGAAATAATGAATTGTGGCAACAAATAAGAGACGGTGTTTCAGAAAAAGATATACGGGCGAGTTGGGAACCTGCATTAAGTAATTATACAAAAATCAGGAAGAAATATTTGTTGTATAAAGATTTTGACAACAAGTAATTTACTGATAATCAAAAATAACATCCATTGAGTTTACGAATCATTTTTATGGGCACTCCTGAATTTGCTGTGCCATCTTTACAAAAACTATATGAAGCAGGATACTACATCTGCGCTGTAGTAACGGCGCCTGACAAACCCGCGGGGCGAGGGATGCAGCTAACACAGAGCGCTATAAAAAAATACGCTGTTGAAAAAAATATAAAAGTACTTCAGCCCGAAAAATTAAAATCTCCAGCGTTCATTGACGAGCTAAAATCGTTCAAAGCTGACGCGCAGGTAGTCGTGGCTTTTAGAATGCTTCCGGAGATCGTCTGGAACATGCCGCCAATGGGAACCATTAATCTGCATGGATCTTTATTGCCACAATATCGCGGCGCAGCACCTATCAACTGGGCAATTATTAATGGCGAAAAAGAAACCGGTGTTACCACTTTTAAACTGCAACATGAAATAGACACAGGTAATATATTGCTGCAGGAAAAAATAAAAATTGAGGCAGATGAAACCGCCGGAACACTTCATGACAAAATGATGGAAGTAGGGGGAGATCTCCTTTTAAAGACCATCCACGAATTAGAGAAAGGAAATCTTAAAGAAATTGAGCAGCCTTCACCGTTAAGCCTTACGCCTTCAGCCTCTCTCCGTCATGCTCCCAAAATCTTTACCGAAACATGTGAAATAAACTGGAATAAAAGTGCAGAAGAAATTTATAATCTCATCCGGGGTTTGTCGCCCTATCCCGCTGCCTTTACTTTTTTAAATGGAAAGAAATTAAAAATATTTGCTTCTCAAAAAGAAGCCGGGCAATCGTCAAATGAGCCACGCAAATATGTTACCGATCACAAAACATTTTTGAAATTCGCCGCTGATGATGGTTTTGTTTCTGTAAAAGAAATTCAGCTGGAAGGGAAAAAGAAAATGAAGATTGAGGACTTTTTGAGAGGATGGAGAGAAAGTTAGAAATGGCCAGCAGTAAAGCAACAAAAAATGTCAATTCTTATTTTCCATTGACAATGAAAATCAGATTGCGGTTCAGTTTTTAATCTCTGATTTTTAATTCGCAAGGATGTGCGCAAATACCCTCCATAAAGTAGAGAAACTGGTAAGAATTACCAGCGAACCTACCAGGATAAACATGGTTTTTAATGGCAGCTTACCTACAAGCCTCGTCGCGATAGGAGCTGCAATAAGGCCGCCAATGATAAGCCCGGCTACCTCTGTAAACGGAATGCTTTTAAGGAAAATAAAAAAAGTGATGGAACTGGCGAACACGACAAAAAATTCTGCAAGACAAACGGAACCTACCACATAACGCGGGCTTTTTCGTTTTGAAATAAGCGTACTGGTGACCAAAGAACCCCAGCCTCCTCCTGCAAAGGCGTCCGTAAATCCACCAACAGCCGCGAGCCATCCGGCACGTTTTACCTTGTTCTTTGGATTACGTTTCTGAAACGCTTTTCTGATTATAAAAAATCCGAGATACACGGTGTACAGACAAACAGGAATGCGCACCCAATAAGAATATTTCTGCGCATAAAATGCCAGTGCAGCGCCAATGATAGCTCCTACAACGCCTGGGATCACGAGTGCCTTAAATAATTTTTTATTAAAATTTCCGAAGCGATGATGACTATAGCCGGACAATCCACTGGAGAATACCCTGGCCGAATGCACCCGGCTGCTTACGATTGCCGGATTGACGCCATTGGCCAACAGAAATGTCGTAGAAATCGTACCATAACCCATTCCGAGGGAACCATCCGCCATTTGAGCCAGGAAGCCGCAGAGTAGCATCATTAAAAAAGCCTTTTTATCAATAATCGAAATGACCTCCCTCGTATTTTCCTTGATCGTTTCCAAAGGAATATAGGAAAGTATGGCATGGCCTAAGATCATAAAAAAGAAAGCCAATAGACTCCATTTTACAATGCCTTGCCATTTTTTTCCTTCCTGTTTCGCGGGTTTCTGTAATACCGATTGTTTAGCTACCAGTACTTTGGTAATATCATTTAACTGTTTTACTTTCTCGTCAAAATCTTCGTGTAACCCTTTCCGTATAGTTTGCATATTATCCAGCACCTCTTCCATTTCATCAGGAATTAAATCATTCATTACTTCTTTCATCCGTTTGGCAATGGTGGGTGATTTACCATTAGTGGATATGGCAATTTTTACACTTCCTTTTTTTACAATAGAACTTAAATAGAAATCGCATAACTCAGGCTTATCTGCTACATTCACTAGTTTGCCGGCAAGATGGCAATCGTTTCGTACCAGTTCACTTGTTATGATGTCATTTACCGCGGCTATCACAATATCTGCCTGTTCAATATCTGTAATTGAATACGGTTTTTCCTCAATGGAAATATTGGGAAGGCCTTCAGCAATTTCATAAATTTTGTCCTGAACCAAAATGCCAATCAAATGGATAGAAGTGGAAGGTGAGTTTTGCGCTACTGCCTGCAATTTTTCCAGGGCAACATTACCACCCCCGATTATCAAAAGCCGAAGTTTTTCAAGCTTTAAAAAAACCGGAAACAGTTTATTGCCGTCCTCAATTATAATATTTTCTTTTTCTTCTACCACAGATTATCCCTGTTTATACTTTTTTGCTACAATTAATTTGATGAATAAAATTAACGCGAAATACGTTTTGATCATCCATGACAGATGTAGTGCTGCGCCATTGAAATATCTTCACGTATTGACACTGGAGCGCGGATTTTGAATTCATTTTAAAATTGATTCCTACCGAGGTTCTGTTCTGGTCGAAAAATAATGAACTCTGAATATAGTGCGGGTTAACCATTATTTCATTTCCGGCCAATAGCATTAATTTACTTGCTTTCAGGGGGAATTGAAATTCAAATTTGTAACGCGACCGGAAAATATATTGATAGTCCCTGCTCAGTTCATTGTTTTTAACCAACTGCATAAATCGCTCTTCTGTTCTAAGCCGTTGTATAAAATTGATTTTGTGTAATGGCAGTTGGTAAGCAACTTCCTGCCATGGTCTCCATTCATTTTTCATTAATAATTCTTTGCCTACATACTGCGCGTTTTTAAAAAATGCCATACCGACGGTGACCGATACACGATTATTAATGGTGTACCCCGCACCGGATCTTACTAAAATCTGTGACCACTTATTTGTCCAGTCTTTTGTTCTTATTTGCGCGTCGCTTGCCAATGACCATTTTTCATTAAACCTCGTGGTATTATAATAACCTGCCCAAAGCATATTAGTATGCTGGGTTATATGCTGGCATTTAATAGCCAGGGGTAGAAACAAAATAGCACCCGTAATATATTTTCGTGCAATCACTTTTAGTTAATTAAATCTTGTGCGAAATGTGTAATCACCAAAACTTTCATTATTAGCCCGATCCTTTTTAAAATCTCCAAACAACCCGTCAAGTTCAGAGAGAATCCCGGCTTCATCCAGGCTTTCTTTGTATAGCTTGTTTAGACGGTAACCTTCATGATCGCCGCCCAAGTTCAGATTGTATTTCCCTGGTCCGGTACCGATAAATCCGATTTCCGAAACGGAAGAACGTCCGCAACCGTTAGGGCAACCAGTCATCCTCGTAATAATATTTTCATTCGACAGATCATGTTTTGATAATAGTGTCTCAATTTTTGTAAGTAACGAAGGAAGATATCGTTGTGATTCTGCCAGTGCTAACGGGCATGTTGGGAGTGCCACACAAGCCATTGAATTTTTCCTGAGTATAGATGCGTTATCAGTATGCTCAATAATTTTATATTCTTCTAAAATAGCATTGATTTCATCTTTGTCTTCCGGCTTTACATCGCTCACGATTGCTTTTTGATTTACCGTGCACCTGAAATTTACTTTTCCTGTTGTTGCAATTTTATATAGTGCAGATTTTATAGCAACTTGCTCGGTATCCATTACGCGTCCGTTTTCCACAAACAGTGTATAAAACCAATTGCCCTTCACGTCCTGTTGCCATCCATAATAATCCTCCCGTTGAGTAAACGCGTAAGGCTTTAATGCTTCAAATTGAAAGCCCATCCGCTTTTCAACCTCTTCTTTAAATTTTTCAACGCCCATTTTGTCCAGCGTATATTTAATTCTTGCCTGTTTTCTATCCACGCGGTCGCCATTATCTCTTTGAACAGTTACTATTTCGTAAATCGCTTTAAAAGTTTTTTCTCCGGCCGGAACAAATCCAATTTCCGTTGCTAACCTTGCGTAGGTATCAGGATTTCCAAAAGTGAAAGCAAGGCCTCCGCCGACTGCAAAATTGAAGCCGACCAATTTATTATTTTCAATGATTGCGATCATTCCCAGGTCATTTCCAAATACATCTATATCATTGTTGGGAGGGATACAAATTCCCACTTTAAATTTACGGGGAAGGTATGAATCCCGGTATAACGGATCTTCTTCCAGTTTTTTATCTACTATTTTTTCTTCATCCAAAAATATCTCGTAATAGGCCCTGGTCTTTGGTTTCAGCATTGTACTGATTTTAGAAGCATAACCAAATATTTCATCATGCAAAGGTGATTGCACCGGGTTAGGGCTGCAGGTTACATTTCTGTTGTCATCTCCACAGGCAGCGATTGTGTCTAAATGAACACTATTGAAAATTTGATGAGTTGGTTTCAATCTTGATTTCAGCACGCCATGCAATTGAATCGTTTGACGCGTTGTTATTTTTAATTCATCCGTAGAATCTTTGCCTGCAATATTATTTAAAGCGATCCATTGCTCTGAAGTCAAAATTCCACCGGGCATACGTAACCGTATCATGAATGAGTATAGACGTTCCAATTTTTTTTGTGCTCTTTCTTCTCTTCGGTCGCGGTCATCCTGCTGGTACATGCCATGGAATTTCATAATCAATGTATCTTCTTCGCGCATGGAACCCGTTATTTCATCGTTCAGGCTTTCGACAATAGTTCCACGAAGGGCATTCCCTTCAACTTTTACTCTTTCTAATAGTGTTAATTTTTCTGACATAATAATTTATAAATTCATTTCAATGATGCTAAAGCAAAACCTGTTTTATTTGTTTGTTGTGATTTTTTTTGAAGTTTCTTTAAACCCCTTTAGGCGTTTGGGGGCTTTTAATAAACATCTACAAGATATCTTCCTCCTTCTTTTAATTCTTCAACATATTTTTGAGCTTCTTCTTTTGTTCTTTCTCCAAATTGTTCAACGACCTGTACAATCGCATCTTCAACATCAGTGCTCATTGGCGCTTTAGCGCCGCACACATATACGAAGCTTCCTGTTTCCAACCATTCAAAAAACTCAAAGCCATTTTTTAATATTTTGTGCTGCACATAAATTTTTTCCTGCTGGTCTCTTGAAAAAGCGATATCTACTTTCGTAAGTGCACCGGTTTCCAACCAACTTTGTATTTCTGACTGATAAAGAAAATCTGAGATAAAATGTTGATCTCCAAAGAAGAGCCAGTTTTTGCCTGCGGCACCGGTTGCATCTCTCTCAGCGATAAAAGATCGGAACGGAGCGATGCCTGTTCCGGGGCCGATCATAATAACACTTTTATCTTCTTCAGGCAAGCGGAAACAGTGGTTGGGATGAATATAAAATTTCAATTCATTATCCTCATTAAGAAGAGATAAAAATTCAGAAGCCAGGCCATACTTCACTTCTTCGTTTACGGTAAAGCAGTTTTTTGCGACTATTATATGCACTTCGCCTGAATGTGCCTCGGGTGAAGACGCGATAGAGTATAATCTTGGTGAAATGGGCTCTAAAACTTTTAGGATCTCTATAAATTCTTTCTGGTCTTTTACCGGAAATATTTTCAATAAATCCAGTAAATCAGTTTTTGTATCAGGAATTTCCTGTTGCACAACAGAAGCGTATTTTTTTATGACACGTTCTGGCAGATGAATGACGTTTAGCTTTTTCTGAAGCAGATCATACACAGAAAGTAATTCATCTTTGTAATCAATATTTTCCTGCGGATCAATACCAGCTAATGCAACTATTTGTTCTACGATATCTTTTTTATTTTCAGGAATGATACCAATAGAATCGCCTGGTTGATATGCCACATCCTGTGCTTCAATTTCGATATGATTGGTTTCCTTTAGGCTGCCCCTGTCATTAAGGTTTATACTGGATAATATTCTACCAGAATATATTTTTTTACCCATTGTCTTCTTCACGGGTAAAACTGGTAAAACTACATTTTCAATTGTCTGAGTTTCTTTTAAATTTTTAAAAACCTGGCTAAGCCATTCGTCAGCCTCTGTGCTGTAGTCAATATCACATTTTTGCAAAGGAGAAATGCGACTGCCTCCCAGCTTACTCAATTGCGTATCCACATCTTCACCGGCCTTGCAAAACAAAGGATAAGAAGTATCGCCTAGCGCTAATACACTGTATTTTAATTTAGGAAGTTTAAAACCATTTTGATGCAAATGGTCATAAAATTTCTTTGCACTCAACGGCGGCTCACCATCACCGTGGGTACTGATGATCGCCAGAAGATATTCTTCCTTGGGGAGATCATTTAACTTATACTGATCAAATCCCTGGACCTTTGCATGAATACCTTGCTTCTTAGCTTTAGCTGCAAACTCCGTAGCGAGTCTTTTGGAATTTCCGGTTTCGGTTGCGTACGCGATCGTGATTTTATTGACGCCATTATTTTTTGAAACCGATTGTAATTCTTTTGTCTCGTTTGTGGAAAGAATCCCATTGAGATAGCCATTCACCCATACGAGTTCATCACGGGTAGACGTGCTGATAAATTCCTGTAATGTTTTAAGCCTGCTTTCAACTAACATGTTGGTAAATTTTTTCCGGTTGATTTAAAGTGTTGTAAATTTTTTGCATTGGTTTAAAATAATAGTCATTGCTGCCGCTATTTTCAAGCCATCTATATTTTTCGTGAAGCGACACTACCTTTCCGATAATAACCAAAGAAGGAGAAATAAAAGATTGTTGTTTCAACGATGATTTATAGTCGTATAAATTAGTAACATGTACATTCTGAAGTGGAGTTGTTGCCTGTTCAATTACAGCCAACAACTTATCTTCATGAATATTATTCGCGATTAAATTATCAACAACTTTATCCAATGTTTCTGAAGACATATAAAATACCAGCGTATCGTCTGTCTCAGCCAGTTCTTGCCAATAATTTTCTGAAATGATGTCTGATTTGTAAAAGGTAAGAAAGCGTACGGAGGTAGCATAACCCCTTGCCGTGAGCGGAATTCCCGCGAAGGCTGCCGCTCCTAAAGCGGCAGTAACTCCTGGGATTATTTCATAAGGAATATGATTCGCAACTAATGTCTCCAACTCGTCTAAAATGTTGGAGAATATTGAAACATCCCCGCCTTTTAAACGAACAACAAGCTTTCCCAATAATGCATGCTCCACCATTAAATTATTAATAGTCTGCTGCGGAGTTGAGATCCCGCGGCGGCATTGCTTTCCAACATGGATTATTTCTGTATTTGGTTGAATATAATTTGTCAATATTTCTTTGCTTACTAACCGATCTACCAATACCACATCCGCCTTCTGTAAATAGCGTGCAGTTTTGACTGTAATTAACTCCGGATCTCCCGGACCCGCTCCGGCAATAATTACTTTTCCAATTTTAAGCTGATTGCTCATAAGTAGTCTACTAAAATAGTAGGGTATAATATTAAAAAAAATTAATTCATTATTGTATCATGCACGCCCCCACTGTTACGCAGCTTGTTTCATCAATTAAAATAGCACCTCCATTTTGTCTTAATTCTTTGTAAGAATCAAAAGCTACCGGGGAAGCCGTTTTTATTTTTACTTTAATAATATCATTCAACACTGCTTTTTCAGGTAGTTCATTCTTTTCAAACGTGTTCACATCCAGACGATATTCAATTTCCTTTATCACACTTCTTACCACGCGGCTGTTTGTTTGCAAAAAATATTTATTTCCCGGCACTAAAGGTTTATTATCCATCCAGCAAACCACCGCTTCAAATTCCTGCTCCAGATGTGGCTGACTATTTATTGGAACAATCATATCGCCACGGCTGATGTCAACATCATCTTCGAGATGCACGATCACACTCTGTTCTGCAAAAGCCTCCGGCACTTCGTTGCCTGCAATCTCGATCGCTTTGATTGTGGTTTCAACGCCTGAAGGAAGGATGGCTACCTTATCGCCTTTGCGATAAATACCGCTGATAATTTTCCCTGCATATCCTCTGTAATCATGCAGTTCGGCCACTTGCGGACGAATAACATATTGCACTGAAAAACGCCCTAAGGCCAGGTTTACGTCAGAATCTAATTTTACATTTTCTAAAAGATGCAGCAATGGTTCGCCTTCAAACCAGTTTAACTTTTCTGATCTTTCAACAATATTGTCGCCTTTTAACGCACTGATTGGGATGTACTTTACGTCTTTCAATCCCAATGATTTAGCTACCCTTTGGTATTCGATGAGAATGTTATTGTAAATATCTTCTGAATAATTTACCAGGTCCATTTTATTAATAGCTACCACCACATGCGGCAGGTTGAGCAACGACGCGATGATAGAATGACGACGCGTTTGTTCTACCACACCGTTCCTTGCATCGATCAAAATGATAGCCAGTTCAGAGTTAGACGCACCTGTTACCATGTTGCGTGTATATTGTATATGGCCGGGAGCATCAGCGATAATAAATTTTCGCTTTGGCGTGGAAAAATATTTGTAAGCAACATCGATCGTAATTCCCTGCTCACGCTCTGCACGAAGACCGTCCGTCAAAAGCGCAAGATCAATTTCGCCCTCCGCTTTATTCTTACTTTGTTTTTCAATCGCCTCAAGCTGATCTACTAATATTGATTTACTATCGTACAATAGTCTGCCAATCAAAGTGCTTTTTCCATCATCAACGCTGCCGGCGGTTATAAATCTTAAAATATCCATGTTAATCGATTAATTAGTTTATTAGTTATCAGTTGTGACTGATTGGTTATTCTGCATTTTCAATTTTCAATTAAAAATATCCTCCCTTTTTCCTGTCTTCCATTGCTGCTTCGGAAACCCGGTCATCTATTCTTGTTTCGCCTCTTTCACTTGTTTTAGCAGCAATAATTTCTCTGATAATTCCATCGATATCGTCTGCGTTTGATTTTACAGCAGCGGTGCAGGTCATGTCGCCAACGGTACGATAGCGCACCCTGGCCTTTATTATTTTATCTGTCGGGTCCAGCTTAATATGTTCGGATATCGACACATATTGGCCTTCATGTTCGATCACTTCCCTTTCATGGGCGAAATAGATGGAAGGCAATTCAATCTGTTCTCTTTGGATATAATTCCAGATGTCGAGTTCTGTCCAATTACTGATAGGAAAGGCGCGAACGTTTTCTCCCTTATGAATTTTACCGTTATAAATGTTCCACAATTCCGGCCTTTGAAGTTTTGGGTCCCACTGGCCAAATTCATCCCTAACCGAAAAAATTCTTTCTTTAGCCCTCGCCTTTTCCTCATCTCTCCGGGCACCACCGATCAACGCGTCAAATTTGTATTCTTCTATGATTTCAAGGAGCGTGTGGGTTTGCAACGCATTTCTGCTCGCAAATTTCCCTTTAGGTTCGGTTAGAGATTTTTCTTTGATCGTAGCTTCCACACTTCCTACAATTAGCTTTTCGCCAATTTCATTTACCAGTTTATCCCTGTATGCCAATGCTTCTGGAAAGTTGTGACCGGTATCTATATGCACCAACGGAAATGGGAACTTTCCGGGGCGAAAAGCTTTTAAAGCAAGATGAACTAGCGTGATAGAATCCTTACCACCGGAGAACAATAATGCCGGGCGTTCAAACTGGCCGGCTACTTCTCTCATAATGTGAATCGCTTCTGATTCTAATTGTTGTAAATAGTCTAAACGATATTGGCTCATTGGATATTTTTTAATTTCAAATTCATCCTCGTGACGTAAGCTTGCCCGAACCGATTGGTCTTCTTCTCTGGCATTGATGGGGCTTTGAAGCATCAGGATCTTTTTAATTTAATTTGAGTGGAATAAGGTGAGAAAAATATTGAAAACTTTTGTTTCGCGACATGTATGTTTTATTAAGACCGACAGCAACAACATCTCATAAAGGAGTGAGACATGCGCATATATAAAAAGTAATTCGTCTGCATAGTGTTTAAAATTTCAATAGTCTACTGCAAAGGTAGGATAATGGACTTTAAAAAATGAAAAAAAATATATTATTTTTTGGAACGTGACGAAATAAGGCTGCTTTCTTTAATGAGATTTCATTGGGAGATATATCATAAGTAATTTGCTATCAACTGTTTAATTTAATTTTTTATATTCCGCCAACCCTTTTATTATTTTTTCCACATTCTTATTTTGACGTATCGTCTTGAAAGTATTTCAACGTAGGGTATCCAACGAATTACGGTTTCCATCGGGCGAAACAACCAGTAAACAAACAAAAAGTGGGTATTTCTGTTTATTTGTTTTCTTGCATCATTTTTTCCGTTTCTGCCGGGCAATATAAAATGTGGCGAAAACAAATACCGGGATTTTGAAGAACAGTAACACAAAAGCAAGAATCGGATTTATAAAAGATACAATAACGGCCACCAATCCATTTAACATGTCCAGGTTTGTCATCAAACGAAAGCGGCTTTGCTCTTCGATTGATAAATGGCTGTTCTCTACAAAGCCCTCCTTACCATTGGCAATATCCCAAATGAAATTCTGAAAAACTGCCAGTAAGAAAATATTTAAGCTATATAAGAAGATTGCCGGTGTATCGCCAAAATGCCCACTTACGAGCGTAGTAGCAAAGGGAAGTGTCACGATAAAAAATATCCAGAAGATATTTAGCGTAATAAGTTTCCCATCCATCTTTTGGATGTACGTGAACATCAGGTGGTGTGTTCTCCAAAAACTGGCAATGTTGATGAAGGATAAAATAAAGGCGAGGTAATTCCTCCACGGAATGAAGAGATCTTTAAACTGAAGATGCTCAGAATCCGGAATATCAAGTTTTAAATTCAAGGCCAAAATTGTGATGGCAATAGCTACAATGGCGTCGCTAAAAAACAATACCCGTTCGTATGGTAATTCCTTCCTACTAAAAATTTTCATTGCAAAAGTTACTTAACAGGTAAAAAGGGAAAAATGTATACACAGGTCGTGTTTATAAAAATGTTATTGAAGTTAAAATTCTAAACCCAGAACTAACTAAAATTTCCGTTAGCATCTATTACGCAGTTGTGTAAAGCAGCATTTTCTACTATCCAAATTATTCCTGGCCTGCGTTTAGATGTATGGACAGTAAACAAACTTAATTCCTTTTTCTATTTGATGGGTCATCCTGCTTTTGTGCAACCTTATGAATTATTCATTCATTAATAAAATGGCATTCCCAACTTTCCTTTCTCCTTCATGGTCAAAGGTTTTATTATCTGTCGGGTGGCTGATCACGCCATTGTCGGGTGCACCATTTATCCACATGGTAGTAGAACCTCCACCGTCAAAATTCAACGCTGATGTGCATTTAAGCGCTTTAAATATTTTGGCAAATTCAGCGATGGTAACTCCGGCAGATTCTTTGGTATTCCCATCAACAGTGACCAAAAGAAGGTGATGATTTTTAGTAAAGCCTACACCTGTTCTGCTATACCTGGTATCGTTAAATCGATGCGTCTGCTGTGACACGATTTTTTTATGAACTATCAACAAAGGACCGCTCGATATAATAGTTGGATACTCATCCAGCGATTGCTTCCACCCGGAAATAGCAGGTTTTATAATGATCGACATTCCCTTATTAGTGATGGCCAAAGCTGCCGTATCGAGCCATGGAAGAAACAGCGTTCCATTAAGATCATAAGCTGTATAATTTATGATGTGATTATCAATTTTTAAAAAACAAACAGAACCGCCTTTGTGGGTGTTAAAGAAATTTCCGTTGATGCCTGCTATCGCTTTATTACTCTTTCCAAAGTCACTTGTTTTTATTAATAGCGAATCACTAAATGCAATTTTTAAATGTAAAGAAGTATCTCTTAAATTAACATCCAACACATTGATATATTCCGGTGAATTGAATAATGAGGAGAACTGCTGATAATATAAATGAACGTTGGGTCTTACCTCTTTTTTTGACCAATTGGATTTTAACGGTTTTTGAAAAGTACTGCACGCAGATATGAAAAACAGGAAACAAATGCAAATTAGTTTTGTCTTTACATTGCCTGTTTTCAACCGGTCAGATTGTATTTGATTATCTGCCATTTATTTATTTTTCTCCCCTAGCTGTCCAAAGGGTCGCCGAGTTTCTGAGCAAGCAGTTTGGGGTTATGTTTATGTTTAAAAAATATGGAGAAGAGTATAGCAACAATCAGCGCATATCCCGCAAAACTTAACCAGATATCAGTCCAGTCTTTGTTGCCGTTGGTTGTAAAATACTGATCAATAACCCATCCGCTTATCACACTTCCCAAATAGGCGCCAAAGCCGTTCGTCATCATCATAAATAAACCCTGGGCACTGGAACGTATTTTCTCATCGGTAGTGGTTTCTACAAATAAGGAACCGGATATATTAAAAAAGTCAAAAGCCATTCCATATACAACGCATGAAAGAATAATCATCCATAACCCATCCGCAGGATTTCCATAAGCAAATAATCCAAAGCGCAATACCCAGGCGATCATACTCATGAGCATTACTCTTTTAATCCCAAATTTTTTGAGGAAGAATGGAATCGCCAAAATAAAAAGTGTTTCAGAAATCTGCGAAATAGATAAGATCACCGTGGAATATTTCACCCCGAATGAATCAGCATAAGCAGGAATTTTTGCAAAATCGGATAGGAAAGTATCGCCGTACATATTGGTCAACTGTAGCGCTGCCCCCAAAAAAAGTGAGAAGATAAGAAAGGTAGCCATTTTGTAATTAGCAAATAATTTAAACGCATTCAGTCCTAATAATTCAGCAAATGAAGCATCTTTCGATTTAAGTTTTGCGGGTGGGCATTTAGGTAAGCTGAATGAATAAATACCCAGTACAATGGCCATGATTGCAGCAATATAAAATTGATTAGCGGTGGCTTTGCTACCGGTGAGATTGGTAATCCACATGGCAACGATAAAACCTATAGTGCCCCAAACACGAATGGGAGGAAAGGCTTTCACCACGTCATACTTACTGGATTTTAAAATATTATAGGCGATGGAATTAGATAAAGCGATGGTAGGCATATAAAAAATCATCGCCACTAAAATTACATAAAACAAGGTGTGCGGATCATTGACTCTTGGCACATATAAAAGCACAATCCCATAAAGGATATGTAGTACTCCATACAGCCTTTCAGCGTTCATCCATTTATCAGCAATAATACCTGCGATGGTCGGCATTAATATAGAAGCGATACCCATGGTAGAAAATATAGCACCGAATTCTGCACCAGTCCATCCTTTTGCATTGAAACAATAGGTACCAATAGTGATCAGCCATGCACCCCAAACGAAGAATTGTAAAAAACTCATTACAATAAGACGGAACTTGATATTCATACTTGATTTTAAGTTTAAAAATATCTAATCGTTTTGAAAGATAAGAGAATTAATAAAAACCACTGCTCTTAGTTTTCATTTCGACTTAAAATATTACTTTGCACGAAGAAAATTATCCATCACATTTATAAATTTATTTTAAAATAGTTTTTGCCTTGAAAAAAGTCCTCTTATTTTTCATCTTTTTAATTTTTGCTTTTACCTCTGGATTTTGTCAACAAAAATTAAAACAACCAAAATTAAACAGTCCGATAGTTAGATGCGCCACGGAGCAGCGCGTGCAGATGCTATTCAAAAAATTCCCGGAAAGAAAATTATTAGCAGAAAAACTGGCCAGAGAAATACTCTCTAACAAGGCACTTCGCAAGGCAGCACGCTTACAGAGTATTGTATATTTGCCTGTCGTTTTTCACATTGTACTTCCCAATCCTTATGCGATTACGGAAGCAGTAGTACAATCACAAATAGATGCATTAAACACCGATTTTTCCGGGTTAAATGCAGATAGCACTAATATTCCCGATGCTTTTAAACCGCTGAGAGGCCATTCACAAATTAGATTTGTGCTGGCAAAAAGGACGCCTTCGGGAACGCTTACCAACGGAATAGAAAGAATTGTGAGTGGCACTACGGGCAATCCCAACAACGTGATAGACTCTATCAAGCGCGCGGCTTTGGGCGGTGCCGATGTATGGGATCCAAATTCGTATATCAATATTTGGGTCGGCAATATTGCGGATAACGCAGGGACCTTGGGCTATACGCAAATACCAGGAAGTGGCGTGCCTGCTGATGACGGGATCTTTTGTAATGTAGTAGGTTTTGGAATCAGCGATTGCAATATCAGCGCTTACAATAAAGCCCGCACGATAGTTCATGAAATGGGCCATTATTTTGGGCTTTTCCATATTTGGGGCGATGATGAAAGCACCTCAAATACTTGCTCTGGTGACGATTTTCGCGCACTGACAAATGAGGGCTCAACGTACACCCTTCCTCTTTCGTTATACAACCCCAATGGACAGGGCAATACAGCAGCAGATATTGGTGACACACCGAACCAGTCGGTGGCGACTACAGACTGTGCTACAGGTGTCAAAACGGACGCCTGCACGACAACAGCACCGGGCATCATTTACGAGGATTATATGGATTACACCATGGATGATTGTTATAGCATGTTTACCAACAAGCAGGTGGCGCGCATGGAATACTTGCTGGATACTTACAGGACCGCTCTGGAAACTTCTTTAGGAGGTACTGCGCCTGCAGGCGCGCCTACCAGGGATGCTGCGCCTATTTATTCCATCAATCCGGGCGGATTGGAAGTTTCGGGCTGCTCATCTATATATCATTCTTCTACATTAACCTGCGCAGGAAATATTACCCCAATGGTGCTGATAGAAAATAAAGGATTAAATACCATTACTTCTTTAACAGTGGGATACCGGTTAAATGGCGGACCTGCAGTAACAATGACCATAAGCCCGAATTTATTAGCAGGCGCTAATCAGCAGGTCAAATTCCCGCCGGCTGCTGTTGCCATCGGAAATTACACATTCAAATTTTTCACTGCCAACGTAAATGGAGGCGGCACAGACCAGGTGCCATCCAACGATACGCTTACTGCCACTCTGAATGTGCCAACCCCTGTAGCATTACCAGTTTCTCAAGGTTTTGAAAGTGGCGTCTTTCCTCCCACGGGTTGGAGTATTATCAATCCGGATAATAACAATTCCTGGCTGTTAACCACGCCAGGCAGTAGCAGCGCGCATTCTATATTCATTGATAATTACGATAACAATAATTCCGGCCAGGTAGACGACATACTCACACCAAAAATAAACCTTGCAAATGCCGACCCTGTTGTAATCCAATTTGATCTGGCTCATAAAAATTATCCCGAGACGGATTATAATGATACATTACAAGTATTAGTTTCTAATGATTGTGGCGCTACATTCACACCGTTTTTTACTAAGGCAGGCGCAGCGCTTGCTACCGCGGGGTCTTCTTCCTCCGGTTATTTTATTCCGGCAGCCGGAGACTGGAAAACACAAAAGGTATTAGTGGATGGATCTATCCTTACATCCGGCAATATTATAATCGCTTTTAGAAATATCAGCG
>DATCFI010000282.1:0-2659 GCA_036509585.1 Hanamia sp.
ATATCATTACCGATATAACAGAAGAAATAATATGGATACCATCTTTCACAAACTAATCGAAAGAATGGTGAAAAATAACCCAAAGAGAATTGGAGACAAAGAATAAAAAACTGGGCGGACTAAACGTATATACCTATAAAAGAAATCTGGTCCTGACGGGTGGTCAAAAATCCAATCGGCACTATACCTACACCACCTCCGGCACCAGTACCTGTACCTTCTCCCTTGCCTTTATTGGGTGCGTCTCCATGACCTTCGCCGCCGCCATAGCCAAGTCCCATACCAAATTTAATAACAGGCACACAAGTAAATTCGCCCAATTGAAATGCCTGTCCTATTACCGTGTCGGTCTTTGCTTCGGCTTTCATAAAATCAGTAAGTTGCTTTACTGTTTCTTCTAAATTGATTGCCATAAAATTGATTTTAAAAATGAATGAATAATTTTATTTTATAAAGGCATAAGCCATCCGCCATACCTTGTTTTTGATAACCAATACCAGATAATTTTCATCAACAAAGTTGATATGAACATGCTTTCGTGTTAATGGGGAAAAGTTAAGCCAATACGCATAGGCGTTTTCTGTATAATCATCTGCGCTAAAGGCAATTTTCCAATGAACGATTTGAAAGGTTTTAAGTATTTTAAAGAACTTAAAAACCAGTATGTGCTTTCTTCCATTTTTTCTTCTACGGCTTTGAGTCATCTTTTTCTTTTTTTTCGGCTCTGCAAAAATCATTTGCACCAAATTCCACTTTTTGGAAAAGAACAATATCCGGATTTTCAGCCACCATTCTTCATCTTCATAGAATAACGTTGCAATCCCAATGCTTTTCCATTGTATCATTATTACCGGAACTCTTGTATCAATTTCAAATACTAATGGTGATAATAATATCCAGACCGGTAATAATATTATGACTAATAGAATAATCCATAACATAAGTAAAATTGAAGAATAAAAAGATGGTATAGAATGACGGGTGTCATTGTTTTATATGAAGGTGGTCAATTACAGGCCATCGAATTAAAAATAAATTTACCGGATAGTTTTGCCGGTTTTATCAGCTATTAGCTACGATGCTTTATATAGAGATATTTAAATTGTTCAGGTTAAAACTGTAGTTGACTTAAACTGTGTTTCTTGCGAAACAGAATTATCATAGTCATTTTGATTTTCAAAATAAAATATAATTCAGAAAAAAAATGCCTGAAGTTTCTGAAAAAAGTATTCGTTATACATTGGGAATATTACTCTTACTTGTTGCTCTGAATGCACTTGCAGGCGGCTATTACGGAATGGCAGGGGCCGAAGGCGTACCGGTAGAATGGCTGGCCGGCAGTCCATTTCGCAACTATTTTATTCCGGGCCTTTTTCTTTTTGCAGGTATTGGGGGGTTGGCGCTGTTTGCTGCCATTGCCGTATTCAGGCAAAGTGAACTTGCACGAAAAATCACTTTTTTTTGTGTAGTGGTTATCCTCGCATGGCTTGCTGTTCAGGTATGCATTATCGGTTATGTATCCTGGATGCAACCGGTGACTGCAACAGTTGCTATTTTAATCCTTTTTCTTACAGTGCGACTTCCTAAAAGGAATAAAAAAGATAAACGGCCATGAATACAACAATATATAAAATCGGGTTTTGGTCAGGGCTTATTGCCTTTGGCGCTACCACAGTATTTGTTATCGTACAATCATTACAGTTAGCCGGTGTATTTACTTTCCCCACCGATGAACGGCTCATTTACGGGACATCACTTTGCATTGTCATTCCTTTTGTTTTTGAAATGCTTGCACTGCATTACATAACACCGGACGGTAAAAAGTTTTGGAGCCATGCGGCATTAATATTTACTATTTTATATGCCGTTTTTGTTACAGCAAATTATGTGGTGCAGTTGGCGATAGTCATTCCCAATGCGCTCAAGGGATCCTTAAATGAAGTTCGAATCTTTTGGTGAGCTCAAGTGTTTCTACAATGAATCCCATATATTTTCAATATTTACATAAATATTGCTTAACCCAAATTATCAAAACCTGTTAATTACTGCGCTACCCAACCGCCATCAACAGCCATTGGATGGGCGGTAACAAAGGATGCGGCATCGGAACAAAGCCAGATGACCGCTTGAGCCACTTCTTCCGGCTACCCCATTCTCCCTACCGGTTCCATACTTTCAAATTGCTTCTCTACTACTTTATCTTTTCCGGTGAAGCGATCAATCATCGCGGTTTTGATGATACCCGGACAAACGGCATTGACCCGGATGCCGGATTTGGCATATTCCAGCGCCGCATTTTTGGTAAGCCCAAGTATCCCATGCTTTGAAGCTACATACGCAGGTATATTTACGAAGCCCACCAATCCCGCTATGGATGCATTGTTTACAATAGCGCCCTTACCCTGTTTTATCATGTGGGGAATTTCGTATTTCATACAAAGCCAAACCCCTTTCAGGTTTATTGCGATCGTTTTATCCCAATTCTCATTGGTGCATTCGTGCGTGGGCGCTGAAAGCCCTTCCACTCCGGCATTGTTGAAAGCATAATCCAGCCTTCCGTATTTGGCAATAGTTTTGTCCACCATTGCTCTTACACTTTCATCACTGGATACATCGCACTTGATGAGGATGGCGTCGTCACCTGCTGATTTAATCGCAT
>DATCFI010000283.1:0-3054 GCA_036509585.1 Hanamia sp.
ATCATTTTTCCCATTCGCTTCATTGCCATAAGGCATCATGCAAAAGGAAGGATGGTTGCCAAATTGTTTTACAATCCGATTGCTTTCATCAAAAATATATTGGTCTATCGGTTTGCCATCGCCAACGGTTGCCCACGCTGAACATTCAACAGAAAGATACATGCCTAACTTATCAGCCGCATCAAAAGCCGCTTCAGGCGGGCACCAGGAATGAAAGCGGATGTGGTTTAATCCATAAGCTTTACATATTCTAAAAATACGTTCCCAGGATTTTATATCTGTTTCAGGATAACCTGTTTTAGGAAAGATGGCGCATTCCAAAGTTCCTCTTAAAAATATGGGGCGCCCGTTCACTGTAAATCGTGTGCCTTTAATAGCAAAGTCTTTCATTCCAAAATTGGTATTCACAATATCTTTTCCTGCATTGCGCGATACGGATGTTTGCATTACATAAACATTCGGACTGAATTCGTCCCAAAGCAATGGAGAAGTACCCATTGGATATTCTATTTCAACCACAGTAGTGTCTTTATTGAGATGGATTTTCTTACTAAACGGTTTTACTTGCGTAACTGTTTTGGCATTTACAGTATGTGCAGATAAACGAAGCGTTGCATCTTCTTCTTTACCTGATATATTGTTGACAGTAATTTTTGCACGCACCATTCTTTTATCAACATCAGGATATAATATGACATCACTTATGTAAACCGCAGGCCGGTTTTGTAAATACATTTTGCCAACAATGCCGTTCCAGTTTGTTTGGGTATTGTCTGTAAGGCTGTGAGCATCAGCGCCCGGATCTATGTCTTTAATACGATTATCCATCCGGATGGTGATGGTATGTTCACCGGCCGTTAAGTATTTGCTGAGATCATAAATGTGCGGAGCGCTTAGGGCATTTTGCATCCCTACTTTTTGATCATCAATCCAAACGGTAGATTCCCAATGGCAACGTTCGAGAAACATTTGTGTATATCTCTTATTCCAGTTAGCAGGAATATTTACCTTTTTCTGGTACCATGCCACGCCTACATAATGTTTCAGCGGTTGTAGCCAGAAGGAAATTTTGATATTTCCTGGTTGACGGTATTTAGCAAATTGCGGTTGCTTATACCAAAGGCTATCCCAAATACCGCCAGTCCATTTTGTATCAACCTTAATATCATTTCCTTTGCCATTAGTAAGCATGGAACCGGGAAGCGTTATTTTATCATTCAGATCTTTGGTAAACCATTTCTCCTCCACTCCTTTATCCAAAGAATCAACCTGGAAATTCCATTGGCCGGACAGATCAATTTTGTTTGTGGTGGTAAGATTTTGCTGAGCAAATAAATGCGTATTGGATAAACTGATAGCTACAATGAACGTAAATAGCCGGGACAAGCAAAAGATATTCTTCATTTAAAAAAAATTTACGAAAGGAATTGAAATGATTTACAGTAAACAAACAAATAACAAGATTTCTTATTCGCTTTTGCAAGTTAATTTTTAGCTGAAATGATCAAACGACAATTTTATGTAAATGATGGACAATATTATGATGGTATTTTTAAAAGTGCTGCTGTGCAACCTTTTTTAACCAGGCGTTACCCATCATCTATTCCTGGAATTTTTCCCTGTTTTTCTGACGTAATACCTCGATTATACTGCGCAAGGGATAAAACAGTGAATTTTTAAATTAAGAAAAGAGGGGCAATTTTGTAATTGCTAAAACAACAAAACATGCCCACTCTTCAATTCAACATCAGCGAAGCCGAAATTGAAAAGCTAAATTACGAACGATATGCTTATCCTGACCCTCTGATTCAAAAAAGAATTTTTGCCGTTTATTTGAAAGCTACTTTTGGCTGGAATAATTCAATAATCGGACAAACAGTTGGTTTGCACTATAATGGAGTTGGTAAGTGGATAAGCGCTTACAAAAAAAATGGATTTGAGGCATTATTGAATAATGATTATGGAAGCAGAAAAAGTGAATTGGAAAACCATGCCGACAGCATTTTGAAATCCTTCCAAATACGGCCACCAATGACAGCAGCGGAGGCGGCAAATCGAATAAGAGAAATGACCGGCATTAGCCGAAGTGAGCAACAGGTAAGGGCGTTTATGAAAAGACATGAACTAAAGTTTATAAAATGCGGACACATTCCTGCAAAAGCAGATAACGATAAACAACATCAATGGGTTGAAACGGAGCTCAAACCCGTTATAGAAGCTGCACAGAAAAAAGAAGTGCATTTGTTTTTCTGCGATGCAGCACATTTTGTATTACAACCATTTCTTTGTTCACTGTGGTGTGCCTTCCGTGTCTTTATAAAAGCTTCTGCCGGTAGAAACCGCATTAATGTATTGGGTGCTGTAAATGCCATTACAAAAGAAGTAACCACCATTACCAACACCACTTATATTACCTCGGCCACTCTTATTGATTTTCTAAAATTACTGAAGGAAAAATATGCCGATAAACCTATTGCAATCGTACTGGATAATGCCCGGTACCAGCATTGCTTTTTAGTAACCACTTTCGCAAAATCTTTAGGCATCCACCTGCTTTTTTTACCGCCATATTCACCCAATCTTAACATCATAGAACGGTTATGGAAATTTACGAAGAAGGAGATTCTGTATGGAAAATATTATGACAAGCCAAAATTATTTCACCAGGCAATCCAAAATTTCTTTGAGGAAATTAATCAAAACTTTAAATCACAATTATCAACTTTACTTACCCTTAAATTCCAATTCTTTGATGATAAAGATTCACTAATTTACCCCTTGTGAAGTATAAAACAGGAGGGTTTTTCCAGGTTGCCCCGCAGGTTAAAAGCGGTAAAGGCACAATTGGAACCTCCACAGATACAAGCTGCTAAAAGTGACATGATAGATTTTGAAGATGAAGAATTTAAAAGTGCTTCGGCAGGAATTATAACGCTATTGCCTTACATTGAACATTACGGTATCAGAAAGGCAATTGAGCAATCCGGTTATCCGGAAACTAAAACCATTGATAAGCTGAGTTCCATTTTGTCTTTTATTGCGCTAAAGGCATCC
>DATCFI010000284.1:0-5897 GCA_036509585.1 Hanamia sp.
GGCTGATAGGTATTGGACCAGTATTTTTTACTGTCTAAATCGCGGATGTAACAATAAGCTCCCCAATTATCGCAGGTAATATCTTCATGCCAACGCGTCACAGCAAGATCTTTCCAGCGACTGTACCCGCCCCCGGAATTGGTGATCATTACATGATACCTTCCGTTAGATAATAATTGAACCTTGGGTATAGAAGTGTCTGGTGAATTGATGATCCTTGTTTCCTGGCCGCTTGCTACATAATTAATATCTGCGATATCAGTTGTGTGCGCAAAAAAAGTAGTTGCCCTTGGAATTCTTTCCTGCAGTAATAAAAGTGTTGCCATAAACTGTGGTTCAGCTTCAAATAATTTTTGCATCGGTTTATCACGAAGTAAATAAGCAAGTGACAATAAACTCATTCCATGGTGATGCGCCATAAATGAATAAACAATTGCACTTGATTGGCCACGCGGTAAACGCGAAGGTGTATAATCTATGGCTTCATACATTCCAAATCTTCCTTCTAATCCTTTTTTCTTAAGCAGTTCCAGGTTTTCGCACGCTTTCTCAGGGTCCACCATTAATGCCATCACAGATGCATAAGGCGCTATTACAGCATCCTCATCCAGTCCACGTTTCAAGCCCAGCCCGGGAGCACCAAAGGCACGGTATTGATAATTGGAATTGGCATTGACCATATTGTAACCCGATTCCGAAATGCCCCATGGTTTGTTTGTTTTTTTACCATATTTAATCTGCCATTCTACTGCCGCTTTATACGTTTGGTCAAGCAAGGTATTGTCATAAGTGGGCATTACGAGGAGCGGCATCAGGTATTCAAACATTGAACCACTCCATGATAGAAGGATAGATTTGCCGTCAACGTTAGTAAGTAGCCGCCCTAATGCAAACCAACTTTCTTCAGGTAGCTTACCCTGCGCAATGCAAATAAAAATGCACAACCTCACTTCCGATGCCAGCAAATCATAATAACTCGCATCTGTCCTATGGTCCTGCACGTTATATCCGATGCTAAACAGGTGGCTTGATTTGTCGTAAAGAAAATCCCACTCCATATCAGCAAATTCATTGCATTGCTCAGCGAGCTTTTCGGTTGTTCCAATTAATTCCTCAGCTTTTTTTATTGTTTTCGTCAAAGCTAATTGAAGCAGTTCAAGTGATTTATTTTCTTCGGTAGTATTACTTGTTGTTTTTTTACTATTCACCTCAGCCTGTAATTCCTTTGCCGTTTGCAATAATTCAACCCATGTAGTGTCTATACCAGGCGAAATAATATCCGTAAATCCATCAGGAGCAGCCTGCAACAAAACCCACGGCGTAAGTATTTGCATGTGTAGATTCAGCTCGTGCAGTTGCGTGTAAAATATTTCCTTCCATCTGAATGTTTCACTTTCCAAACCACTATCAAATTTGTCAATGATAAGACTGAATTCTTTTGCCAATGATTCTACTTGATTTTTCATTTCAATTAGCGTATATCCCTTACTGTTGGTAATTTCTGCGAGGGCTGCGGTAACTTGTTCCATCAATTTAATGTCAGTTGCATTGGATGTATCCAAGAGCACACCAAACGTATCCCGAAGCCCTTCCACCAATTTCGTACTTTGAATTTTTTGATGAGGAACCGCTAATAAACCTTGTCTTAATACTAATAAATGGCCCGCAAGATTTCCACTGTCGACCGTAGAAATATATTTTGGTTGCAATGGAGTAAGCGATTCTGTATCATACCAGTTATAAAAATGGCCACGGTACCGTTCCATTCTCGTCATTGTATTGATTGTATTCTTTGTTCGTTCAATAAATTGGTTCAGAGTTATATATCCAAAATCGCAGGCACTTAAGCTGGCCAATAACGAGAGGCCAATATTAGTGGGAGAAGTGCGATGGGCTATTTGGGCAACAGGTTGTTCCTGGAAATTATCAGGAGGTAGCCAGTTATCACCGGCGACAACGAAACGATCAAAGTAACTCCACGTCATCCTTGCAAGTTTTTGAAGAAAGATGTGTTGTTGATCGCTAAGTACGGTTACCTGTTTCTCTAAAGGTTTACTGGTGAACCATGTAATAAAGGGAGCAATAAACCATAACGCGAGAACCGGCCCTGCTATTAATAATTTGGAGGGAAAGTAGATTGCTAAAAAAGTTAAAATGGCGATTGTTAAAAACGGTTCAATCCACATCGATGCATAAGATGACTGTAAGCTTTTTGTATTTACTCTAATGTTATGAGAAGAAGGATTCCATTCAAGCAATTTTTTCCTGCTGATTAACATCCGCCAAAGAGTGCGGGCTATGGCTTTGAAATTGGAATACGCTTCGTATGGAAGACATATTAATGTGAATAAGGTTTTTATGGTGATATCGCGAATGTTGATTAGAGAATTTTTGATGTGATTTATTAAATGAACATCTTTGGGTTTCATGATCGTGTCCCAAAGTGAGGTAACAATTATCGGGAAAACAATAATTCCTGAAACGGTAATTGTCCAGAATAACGGATAGGGTAATACGATCCATCCTAATAACAGTAATGCTGTAAGTGCCGGTGCTACAAGGCTTCGCCGTATGTTGTCAAATATTTTCCATTTTGATAATGCTGAAACGGGATTTTTGCGTAACCGTTTGTCAGGACCATTTACCAATGGTAAAATCCATGCAAAAATTTGCCAGTCGCCACGAATCCAACGTATCCGCATTTTCATATCTGCGCTATAAGTTGTCGGATATTTTTCAAATAATTGTACATCGCTGAGTAACCCGGACCTTATATAACAGCCTTCCAGCAAATCATGACTCAGGATGCGGTTTTCAAGAAATATTCCGTCAAGAATTTTCTGAAACATATCTACTTCGTAAATGCCTTTGCCGATATACGAACCTTCTCCAAATAAATCCTGGTAAACGTCAGAAGATGCACGGGTGTAAGGATCAATACCCGGTTCGTTTCCATGCATCCTGGCATATAAAGAACCGGTAATATCCGGCAAACTAACGGTCACCCTTGGTTGCAAAATGCCATAACCTTTTGTTACGCGTTTCTTTTTTTCATCATACCAGGCGCGGTTCAATGGATGGGCCATCGTTCCGATCAATTTCCAGGCGGAGCCAAGTGGTAATTGCGTATCTGCATCTAACGTAATTACATATTTTATTTTAGGAAAAATAGTTTGGTCACCTATAATCAGAGAGAAATGTTCTTTTGCCTTACCTCTTAATAAGGCATTTAAATCAGAAAGTTTACCACGCTTTCGTTCATACCCCATCCATAATTTCTCACCTGGATTCCATTTTCGGGGGCGATGAAAGAGAAAAAACAAATCATCAGTTTCTCTTTGGTATTTCATGTTAAGCGCGTCAATTCCGTTTTTTACCCGTTCTAAAAGTAACTCGTCGGAGGGAAGCGTTTCTTCCGGCGCATCAGTAAAATCAGTTAACAATCCAAAATATAAATTATCATTCCTGTTTGCCAGGAAGCGCACTTCCAGTGCTTCTACTAAATCGTCTATTTCCCGGACTGTCGTCAGCATAGCAGGAATTACAACCATTGAAGCGGCATTACCAGGAATCTGGCGCGAGTAATCCATCCTAGGCAGCAAATCGGGCTTTACCAAAAGCGTAGCAAAAAAGTTAACTACTGATATGGCCAGCTGGCTCGCGCATAACAGGGTAAGAAAAGTGATTGCTACTATAAGCCAGGCGTTGTTTGTATCAGAATCTGCAATTAATAAAATGATTCCACCAATGGCAAATGTGATCAACAAAATACAAACTAAATACCACGGAAAGGCGTCTTTCTTAAAGCCATGCTTCATCTTTTCCAAAGCTGATTCACGCATGTTTGCCCTTTTCTTAGTTTGGCTTACTCCATTTCCTATCAAATAGTAGCCAACGTGTGCGGAACGTTGATCATCATTTTTTCCGGTGGCATTTTCACGCGTTAATTGAATGGCTATCCGAGCAACTTCATGCTCACTTAGGGGACTATTTTTAGCAATCATTTCTACTACATGACGATAACGGTCACGCGTAGTAAAATCCATTAAACCATACGTTCCTTCATTGTCTTCCAATAATGTCTGTTCAACAACACTATGGGTTTCGACAAATTCACGCCAATCCATTGCACCGAGCAAACGGAGGCTTCCGATGCTGTTGCTCATGGAAACCTGGTCTGCAGCCTGCTGCTGGTTTTCAGCGTTTACCAGTTCTGTACTGGTTAATCCACTTCCTGACAATTGTTGTTCTATCCAATTGAGCACGAGTGCGAGGTCAGGTCCTTTACCACGCAACTGGCGAATTAATTCAGATACAAATGCACTCACAATCGGAGGATTGGATCTTGCCATATCCGCAATCACCAGGATAAGATTTTTGGGCGCTTTCTCGGTAGTAGCAATCATTTTTTCCGCCCAATAATCAGCAAGATTTCTGTCAACTTTATCAATAGCGATGAGGGAAGAAACCCGCCGGATATTTTCGATTATCGCCAGGCGCAGCATAAGCGGTATAGACCATAATTCTCCTAATTTCAAAGGAGTAACAGTTTGATAGGCCTTCACAAAATTGCCAAGGCTTTCCATATCTATTCGACCGTCACTATGTGAAATGATTTGGAGGACGATATCATAACTACGGGTAAGAACTGACGAATTTCCAACTAATATTTGTGGAAGGTCTTCACTGTAATTTTTAGGGAAATGTGTTTTTGCAATCCGGATATTTTCTTCCACCAAATAGAAATTATCGATCAGCCATTCGCCTGCAGGTGTAACCTGGTATTTTCTTTTAATAGAATCTGTAAGAAGCTTGCGGACTTCCTGTAGCGTGGATTCATTGTCTGCAAGTCGTTTGAGTAAATGATCTTTAGCTGGTTTTGAACTTAACTTATGTCTTGCTGCCAGCGTTTTTCCGAAACGTTCCATTTGTTCGGAACTGAATAATTCTTCCCTGAGGGGTTCTTCATTTAAGTTATTATTCTTATCACTCAACTGAAAAAAGCCACGCATATTAGATATGAGTTCATGAGCTGCAGGTATTAATTGTAATTTCATTAAGTTCTTTTAATTCGTCTATAGTGCAGCATTAACAATAGTTTTCGCTTTATCAATTATTCTTTTCAAATGTTCTTTATTCAAAAAACTTTCAGCATAGATTTTATAGATCCTTCAGTTCCTGGTGGACGTGATGCAAAGTATCCATTCTTTGTCACAACTTTCACGCCACCTATTGCAACATTATTTCCCGGCGTCTTTATAATCATGCTGTCAATATTTTCTCCGGCAAGTTCCTTGGGTTTTAATTCAGCGGAAGATAGGTTTTTTAATTTTTCTTTTTGTTCCGGCGTTGCCTTTGATTCAATGCGGTCCTAAAAAGGCTTACCATACTCCAGGAATAATTGGTTGTATATTTTACCGGGATTTAGGTTTACTTGTTTAATAGGCAATGACAATGGGTGGAATGTTGACCAATATATTTTGTTCTGCCGGTTTACCTGCTAAAGGTGAAATTTTCATTGTTTAATTTTCTTTTGATGTTTCTAAATTGAGCCAACCGCCACTAAAACCTGCCTTTCGCAAACCAGTTATAACAGGTGGGCATTTTTTCATGATATCCCATATTAATCCTGATTTATAATTTTCAATCATTAAAATAACCGGTCCCTGGTTTAACCCAAATTGCCATTCGGAAATCCAGGTACCGAACTCGCTATGCTTTTCCGGAAAGGTTGGATTATAGCTGGCATCGAAACCATAGGGGTGGTGTCTTTCATAATCCCGTCGTTCAATCGCATGACGAATCGTGGGCAGCACAACTTCCGGAAGAAACGGGAGAGAAGAGACAACGGCCCATGGAGATATGGTTCCATCATCAGGCCCGTATGGAGCGCCCCT
>DATCFI010000285.1:0-2180 GCA_036509585.1 Hanamia sp.
GGATGGAAATATAATTCCCAAAGACAATTTTGTTTTTGGAATGGTTTCTTTAAATGGCGAAAGGCTCCAGGTGGAAATCAGTTCGATAAGAGTGGCCCATTCTTTATTCCCGGTAAAGCTTCAGGTTTATGATATGGATGGGCTTCCGGGCATTTATATTCCAGGCGCTGTCACACGAGATGTGGCCAAAGAAAGTTTAAATAATGCTACTCAAATGATGGAGGTGTCATCACTGGATCCTTCTGTGAAAGCGCAAGCTACGACCGCCGGAATCGATGCAGTGAAAACACTATTATCAAAGAAAACGAAGTTGGTAAAAGTTACCGTGAAAGCAGGATATAAAGTTTTACTCAAATAATTTTTTAATCATTAAAATATACTATCATGAAACAATTAGTTTGTTTGGTTGCTGCGATTGGTTTGTTTGTTTCTTCCTTTTCGCAAACACCATCTTTAAGCATTACCACCAATAAA
This sequence comes from Hanamia sp., assembly GCA_036509585.1. Taxonomy (GTDB): domain Bacteria; phylum Bacteroidota; class Bacteroidia; order Chitinophagales; family Chitinophagaceae; genus Ginsengibacter. The sequence goes on from DATCFI010000285.1 coordinate 475, forward strand.
ACAACCAGTCTTATTTTTCCTTTTACCATCAAACATGTTGATAGAGGAACCAGGGATATTCTGGTACAACAGGTTAAGGAAGCAGATAATATTTTACTGATAAAAGCAGCCGGAAAAGATTTTCCGGAAACTAATCTGACAGTTATAACCAGTGATGGCAGCACCTACAATTTTTCGGTGGATTATGAAAATAAACCTTTGTTATTCGTTTATAACCTACCGGTTCAATCTTCCGCTTCACTGGCTACTTATGCAAACAGCATTTTAGATAATCCAAAAACTATACATGGTATTTCTACCCGTAAATGGGATATGCTGGTAAGGGTTTACGGCATATACATTAAAGGAAACGTCATTTTTTATCAATTGGAATTAGACAATCAAAGTCCGATTGATTATGACATAGATTTTCTGCGCTTTTATATCCGCGATAAAAAGAAAAGCAAAAGAACGGCGATCCAGGAAAACGAATTGAAGCCTTTATATGTAGCAGGCAATATTAAACAGGTGAAGGCTTATCAAAAAAATACATTGGTATTTGCGTTAGAGAAATTTACCATTCCGGACGCAAAGTATTTGGCCATTCAAATAATGGAAAAGAATGGAGGCAGGCATTTGATGATGAAGGTGAACAACAAAGACATTCTGAAAGCAATACCGTTGCCAGATTTAAAATGAACAACGAACATCCCATATCAGACGAAGTATTAGAACTTGTGAATACAGCTTTATCCAAAGGTGAGCATTGGATGGCTTATAACCAATCCATCTACTTTATAGATAAAGAAGATGTTCACTTTTTCAAATTGCAAAATGAAGCGAAGGAGTTTGCAAATAATAATTTCAGTGATAGAGATACATATCAAGTCATCAACTTTAATTCCATTTTAGACATTTTCAAAAAAATCCCTTACCCCGAAAATGAGGGAAAGAACCTGGTCAAAAATCCTGATCTAAATGGGTTGTATAATTATGAAGGCAATCCTTTCACAGATGCATTAATAGATCATTTAGAAAAACAACAATTATCATTATTTAATTCACTTTTAAAAACAAACATTATGAACAATGAAAATTTTCAGTATTTGAATGACAACATCAAATACATGGGCTTTGGTGAAAACCTTAAAACAGAATTGGAGAAAAACATGAAAGAAGAGAAAGCGGAATTTCAATTACAGTATAAGACTGAAATAAATAAAAAGCCTTTTGAAGCTACGCTGAATTTCAGAAAATCAGATTCTACGGACATGTATTTTTTCAATAACTATCATGCTTCACTTGAAAAAACAAATGGTGAAAAAACGGAGCAAACTTTTTACCTCAACAAAAGTAAGGGCGTCACTTCCAAGGAAGCTTTTAATTTATTAGATGGAAGAGCTGTATACAAAAATCTCGTAACAAAGGAAGGCCAGCCTTACAAAGCCTGGATGCAACTGGATACCGGTAACAAAGACAAGAACAATAATTTCGAAGTGAAGCAGTATCATGAAAATTATGGCTTTGATTTAAAGTCGGCAGTTGAAAAATTTGCCATTACAGATTTGAAAGACCCGGAAAAAGAAAAAGCATTAATGCTATCGCTTCAAAAAGGAAATGTGCAATCTGTAACCATTGAAAAAGATGGCAACAATCATAAAATGTTTATAGAAGCTGATCCGCAGTTTAAAAAAGTGAACCTCTATGATTCCAATATGAAATTAGTT
>DATCFI010000286.1:0-14476 GCA_036509585.1 Hanamia sp.
CTGGCTCAGGGATGTTTTGCAAAGAATCAATACTCGCCCCATCAATAAAATAGATGAACTGCTGCCTCATAACTGGAAACCTTTGGGATAAATACTTTATACCGAATTTATAAAGAGGTGTAGTTAGCCGGACGGATACGCCGCAACTTTTATCAGGTTGCGGCTATTGTTTAAACCAGCTTTAAGCTTTGAGCCTTCAACTTTCTGCCTTCACTTTTACAACTCTTACTTTCCATTCGTCCGGCCCTTTTTCGAGGTATTCCCACCTGAACGGCTCTTTGCTTTCTGCCTCCATCTGGTAATAAAGCGGTTTGGGATCGTGGTCATTAATAAACTCAAATGCTTCTCCGACTTTTATATCAGCAAAAGCCTTGTAAAACATTTCATGGCGCTCTGTTGGCGGATAAGGGCGAATATCAAATTCATTCACTACCGAAAATCCATCATCTCCCAGTCCGCTTTTTACAACCTTTTTGATATGAATTATAAATTCATCCGGAACTTCCTTTTTGTAAGTCCAGGTGTGTTGTCCTCCAAATTTGCTATTGAAAATATCCCTGATCTCTTGCGGGTTTTGGTCCGAAATAAGCTCCATAACAGTGTCTGGCTCCATCATACCATATCGGTGAAATACAATTTGTTTCCACGTTTTCTTATCTGCTTTGCGAAGGTCTAAAAGTGTTGCAATATCTTTTAATTCACGTGCGCGGGAAGCCTCAGTTCGGGTAACTTTTACTTTCCATTCCCTTCCTCCACGGTTCAGGTATTCCCAACCGACCACATCACCATAAATGGATTTGAATTCATAGTATAGCGGTATAGGGTCATGGTCGTTTATAAAAATAAAACTCTCACCTGCCGATATATCTCCAAAGAGTTTCACTAGTTTTTTATGCCGTTCAATGGGAATAAGCACCCTTACATCCAATTCTTCAATTGATTTGATTTCCTGGTTCATAGTATTTATCTATTATTTTGTTTGTGTGATTATTATTTTCGTTTTCTTTATTAAAGGTCTATTCATTTTTTTCATCGGGTAATGTGAGGGATACTGATTCTTTTATAAATTCTTTAAAATGGCTTCAGAACCATCAGCACAATGATGATCAAAAAAATCACATTTTCTATCCGTTCATAAAAAAATAATTTTTTGGCCAACCTGTAATATTCCTCCGGGATATTATCATCGGTATAGTTTTTCAATAGTTCCTTAATCGGTTTTGATCTGGGCGAAAGCACCACGGGGCCAAACCCCAGCGCAATTAAAAACAAAGTCAAACTGGTAACATACCATCCCATGTGGAATAAATAGTTATTCATTGCCCCCATCGAAAGGCCTGAAAGCAGCAGCAATGTTCCGCCAATCATTACAAAGATATGCAATCTGTTACGGATCACATAAGCGTGCCTTAGTTCCGTCATAGTTTCTGCCTTTGTAACAATATAAATCATAACAAACCCCGGGCCTAATCCTAAAATAGCCGAAAAGACATGTACCAATACAAGAATCCTGTAAAACATCATAATTTAAATCTTGAATTTATTAATTATCCTTTGCTACAAGAATACGCAGATGGCAATTCGGCTTTTTCTGTTACACACTTTACGGGTATTTTGTTGCAAACTTCCTAATAAATCAATATCCCGCCTGTCGAAATTGGGAATAAAGGGAAAATTGATATTTTGCTTCCAGCCCATATTGAGTTATTCCCACCTGAAGGTTCCTTATGTGCTGATTCCATGTGAAAATAAAACAGTTTCGGAATCTTGACCAACTAGCTGTCTTCAAATAGCATCATTTAAAACTTTTGGAAAGTTACGGTGTTCACTTGTCTCAAAAATCTCTAAACAAATCTTTCCAAAAGTTTTATATGATCAATGTGTAAGAAAAGGTGTTGGCGTGGATGCAAAAAACAGCAACAATTGTATCACATCATATTCGTGATTTAGTTTTAAAAATCGGCTCTTCACCTAATAATTTTTCAACCGGAAAATCACTATCGCCAAGTCGGTTTACACATAATAGAGATAATAATTGCAGAGCACTCTTAAAACAACCGGAAAATAATACCTTGTGATATGAATTTGTGATTCTAATCTCATGCTAAAGCAACAATGAAAGAATGAATACACGAAGTTTACAAAAAGGGATTCAAACTCTTTCTCCGGCTTATTTTGCATTGGCCATGTCAACCGGAACTATTTCCATCGCGTCCTACTTGTTAGGATATCCTGTTATCAGTAACTGCCTTTTCGTGATTAACAACATCGAATTTGTGATTCTGTTTTTATTCTTTGTCTTCCGTCTCGTCTTTTATTTTCCTGATTTCAAACGCGATCTTTCTTCCCATGCAGAAGGAGCCGGTTTTCTAACGCTGATAGCTGCAGCATGCATCCTAGGAGTAGAATACGCACTGTTGAGAAGCGATTTTGGCATGGCTACCATTTTGTGGTATGGCGCTTTGGGCGCATGGATTGTATTAGTGTACTCTTTTTTTATTTTAGTTACAATTAAGAAAAAAAAGCCTTCGCTGGAAAACGGTATTAATGGTTCCTGGTTGCTTTTCGTAGTTTCTGTTCAGTCTCTTTCTATCCTCGGAACTATTCTCACGCACAATTCGAGTCTATCTATGCCGGATATGTTGTTTATCAACCTGTTCTTCTATTTGCTGGGTGTGCTATTCTATCTTATCGTTATCGGGATGATTTTTTACCGCACTACTTTTTTCCCAATGAGAGCCGATGAATTTAAACCTTCTTACTGGATTGATATGGGCGCGGCAGCCATCACTACGTTAGCGGGCGTTCTGTTGATAAAGAACACTAATGCTATTGTAGTACACCAGGATTTTATTCCTACAATAAAAGTGTTAAGCGTGCTCTTTTGGATAGCCGGCACCTGGTGGATTCCGGTTATCGTTTTCCTGGAAGTATGGAGACACAAAGTAATTCCACTAAAATATAATCCCGGTTATTGGAGTTTGGTTTTCCCTCTTGGTGTTTATACTGTGTGCACATTTGAATTATCAGATGTAATCGGCTTGACTTTTTTAAAAAAGATACCGGATGTATTTATTTATGTGGCATGGCTGGCATGGCTGGTTATATTTACCGGGATGCTCGCGGGATTGACAAAAGAATTCCTTTTAAACAAAAACGATTTTTACGAAGTTGATAAAGCTCAGGAATAAGATGGTAGTCGGTCAATGTATCAAAACGCCAGTAAAGCAACAAAAAATATAGATTCTTATTTAGGCAAATTAAAGATAACGTTAGGGGTGTAGTCGCAAGGCATACCTTACGACCACAAGGACTCGGCTGGTTTTGAGAAAAACAAGAATCGAAAAAATTATATTTCCCGAATTGAGAAATGTAATATCTTGAAAAAATAAAATTTTAATCGCGTTTATGTCGTTCGAATCTATCCTTGCAATTATTCTGGTTGCGTATTTGCGAAAATCTTTAAGAACTATTTCTCCTAATGAGCAGCGATGGAATCAGATTCTCACATTTACGCTCTATGGTGTAGTGGCTCTTGTTATACTTCAGTTTGTATTTCATATTACTCCAATTGTAAAGTGGGTGTGGTATGCGTTGCTTTTTTTCTTTTTGTATTTAATTAATAAAAATCCGGTCTTTGATCATTTTAAAAAATTACTGTACGCGGTGCTTCCGTTGGTCTTGTTGGGATTTTTCAGCGATCTTCTCAAAGCAATTCAGCCAGCATATTATGACCGGGTCAACAACTATGTTAACCTGGCTTTTGGTGTTACCATCACATGGATGATTGCTACGATTAGGAAATCCAATAAGCAACAAAAGGCACTGGAAGCAGAGCGGGAAAAAACACACGCGGAAGAAGAAAGAAGTAAATTTATTGCAGCCCAAAAAGACGATCTGGAGGTTCTGGTGAACGAACGTACTGCCGAGATATCAAAACAAAAAGATGACTTGCAACATGCCCTAACAGAGCTGCGCGAAACGCAGGCCCTGCTTATTCAATCAGAAAAAATGGCGTCACTTGGCGAACTTACTGCAGGCATCGCTCATGAAATACAGAATCCCCTAAACTTTGTGAATAATTTTGCAGAAGTAAATGCGGAATTAATTGAAGAGCTAAAAACCGAAAGATCAAAACCGAAAGCCGAAAGGGACGACGCACTGGAAATGGAAATATTAAATGACATCAAACAAAATTTAGAAAAAATAAATCATCATGGCAAGCGCGCCGATGCCATTGTAAAAGGCATGTTGGAACATTCAAGAATCAGTACTGGCGTAAAAGAACCGACAGATATCAATGCGTTGGCAGATGAATATTTTCGGTTGAGTTATCATGGGTTAAGAGCAAAGGACAAAAGTTTTAACGCGGATATGAAAACTGATTTTGACACATATATTGGCAAACTAGAAGTGGTAGCCCAGGACATAGGAAGAGTTTTGTTGAATTTGTTTAACAATGCATTCTACGCGGTAACGGAGAAAGCAAGGCTATCAGACAATAGCTATCAGCCAATAGCTTCAGTAACAACAAAGAAATCTGGAAATCATATAATCATCACCGTTAACGATAATGGAAATGGTATTCCGCAAAATGTAATCGACAAAATATTTCAACCATTTTTTACCACCAAACCAACCGGTGAAGGAACAGGACTGGGGCTTAGTTTGAGTTATGATATCATAAAAGCGCATGGAGGACAGATTAAGGTGGAAAGTGTGGAGGGAGAAGGAACTTCATTTATTATTGAATTGCCGATACTCTGAATGACAGAATAATGAAATTGGATAATGATTTGAACGATATATAATTCGGGTAAAGGAGTGTCGTATTTCATCCAGGATAAATAAATCTTTCATTCAGACACTTTTAAAACCCGTTCGTCCCTGATTGTTTATTTCTTTGTTGCGGATGCTGAATATATAATTTCATTATCTTTAAACCGGCTTTAATAAAAGTTATCATCGATGATCAAATCTAACTATTGGATTTTCCGGATATCCGGTTTCCTTTTCGCCGCAACTATTTTCTTTTCCTGCAATAATTCCAGTCACGTACCCTTTCGGGAAAATGAAATGGGCTATACACAACCAGTAACGGTACCACTTGTGTTCAGTGCCACGAAGAAATTAAACTGGGATACAGTAACAACAAGCGGAGTGAGACCTGTAATAAAAAGATTAGATATTGATGCGCTACCCTCTACACCTTATGATGCATCTGGGTTTAAGCCTTTAATTATCCCGCCGGAAATAGTTAGTTTTGATTTTAAGAGTTTGCCCGATACTTCATTTGACCTTGAAAAAATACCTGCAAAATCTTTGCATTTCAAAACTTCTGTTTTAACGCCGCCTGTTTCGGTAAAAGCGGCTGCTATTTCACCAAAAAGTGGAACAACGATTTCTATTTCTGATATTGGGCTACAACAGGGGCTTCCAAGCAAGATCATTCTTTGCCTGATCAAAGATAAAAATGGCTTTATCTGGATCGGAGCAGACAATGGAATTTACAGGTATGACGGCGAGTATATGCGTCGTTATACGCCATTTGGCGCCGCCGATCTGATTGAAGATAATGACGGAAAGATATGGTATATCAATAATAATAAAATAGGTTTCATAAACCCAATTGAAGGAACCGTGACCAATTCTGATGAGATCCACACTATATTTCCTCAACTCCCGAAAATGATCCTGGATTCGAAAGGAAATATTTGGGTATCGAGGATAGCAGGCCAGGGAGCCAATATAATTGATCCTCAAAAGCTGACTTATAAACACCTCGATCGCAACTCTGGACTTTCACACTCTCATGTCTTGGGTATTTTTCAAGATGAAAAGAAAAATATATGGCTGACAACTCTTAATGGTGCAGATATTATTAACCCTGAAAGAAATAAGATCAGCTTCTTAAAAAATAGTAACGGCCTTTGCAATGATTCATTATATGCTATCACGGGCGATAACCTGGGACGCGTTTGGATTGCCTTTCAGAATGGGGGCGTGAGTGCTGTAAATATTGAAAGGGGAACTATCACAAACTATAGAAAGTTGCAAGGGCTTAATAATGATTTTACCTATCGTTTATTTTACGATAATACGGGCAAATTGTGGATTGCTACTGATAATGGCTTATCAATATTGGTTCCAGAGGAAAATACGTTTAGGAATATTGGGGATAATGAAGGAATTCCTGAAGATTTCGTTCTCGATTTTTTACAGGATGATAGACAACGTGTTTGGATCGCAACCTATTCCGCCGGAATTAAGGTTATAGACCAAAATGCTGAAATGGTTCATCCCGTAGGCTCAAAATCCCTATCAACTTTATTGGAAGATTCAAAAGGAAGAATTTGGGTAGGTGCCGGCACCTCGAATGATGGGATTGAAATTCTGGATAGAAACAATAAGGTTGTGAGGCAACTCAACAAGCAGAACGGCTTAGGAGATAATTTTATACAGAATTTTGTTGAAAACAATGGAATCATCTGGATCGCAACAGACGGGGGATTTGATGTTGTAGATCTGGCAAAGAAAACTATTGAACATACCGGGAAAAAAGAAGGACTTGCCAGCGACACATTATATGGAATATTAAGAGACAAGCATGCTAATATCTGGCTCACCGGCCCTTCCATGGGAATTGACAAAATTGATTCTGCAAGAAAGATGATTCTTCATGCCGGTGTGAAACAAGGCTTAAGCGAAGAAAATGTTATTGATATCAAATCGGATAAACAAGGCAAAGTCTGGATAGCAACCTACACAAAAGGCATAGATGTAATAGATCCTGAAAAAGGAACTATTACAAATTTAAATCAGGGCCCCGGGTTAAAAGATACTTGTTATAGATTATTAATGCCAGATTCATCAGGACGAATGTGGATAGGCACTGACAAAGGAATTTATATTGTCGACCCTCAAAATAATACGCTAACAACAATCACTACAAAAGAAGGCTTGTCCGATAATTACATAACATCCCTGGTTTCATATCAAGATGTGGTACTTGCCGGAACTAAGAATAAAGTAAGTATTATCTCTCCCCCTTCGCATAATGATCCAACAGATAGAAATAAAAAATCTGATTCAACCTGGAAAATATCGTTGCTCGCAGGTTCTGATGGCCTGGTGAATAGCACTAATAATTGGAGCACTAATATAGTAACCAAAGAAGGCCAATATTTATGGGGCGATAACGGTATTACCATCATTTACGGGATTAAGGAACAAAAAGACACGGCTCTTCCTACTTATATTACGGGCATAACAGTAATGAATGAACCTCAACATTTTAATAACCATTTATCGTTGAAAGAAAAAGATACTTTATGGAATGGAAGTAACTATTATGTAAAAGGCCAAGTTCCCTTAAATAAAAATTACGCTCAACAATTTGGATTGCGCTGGGACAGTGTATCTGGCCCATACAATATGCCTGAAAACCTGCGTATTCCTTATAACCAGAATTATCTTCAATTTCAATTTGGCCAACTTAATCTAGGAAGTAAGGAACCCACAATGTATTCCTATTTCCTGGAAGGCATAGACAATAACTGGAGCGCACCTTCGGATAAAACAATGACCGACAATTACCTCAATCTCAAGCCTGATAATTATACATTTAAAGTTAGCAGTAAAAATATCACAGGCCGCTGGGGCACACCTGTTGAGTTCAAATTTACAATTACGCCTCCCTGGTACCAGACCTGGTGGGCATATACCATTTTTGGGTTACTGATTCTTGGCTTTTTAAGAGCCTACATCGTGTACCGCTCGCGAAGATTAAAAAAGGAAAACAAATTGCTGGAAGAAAAAGTAAAACATCGCACAGAACAGTTGCAGAAATCTATTGAAGATTTAAGGTCAACACAATCTCAATTGATACAATCAGAAAAAATGGCTTCGCTCGGAGAACTGACAGCAGGCATTGCCCATGAAATTCAAAATCCGTTGAATTTTGTAAATAATTTTTCAGAGGTCAATTCCGAACTGACTGATGAATTGAAAGTGGCATTGAATGCAACCAATCTTTCTCCTGAAGAAAGATTGCCTATAGAAGAACTTGCCAACGACATCAAAACCAACCAGGAGAAAATAAGTTTTCATGGTAAAAGAGCTGATTCTATTGTAAAAGGAATGTTGCAACACAGCCGCAGCAGCAATGGACAAAGGGAACCAACCAATGTCAATACGTTGGCCGACGAATATCTGCGATTGGCTTACCATGGTTTGCGCGCAAAAGACAAAAGTTTCAATGCCGACATGAAAACTGATTTTGATGAAAGCATTCCAAAAATAAATATTGTGGCGCAGGATGTAGGAAGAGTAATTTTAAATTTAATTACCAATGCCTTTTATGCAGCAAAAGCCGCGCAAGCCGTAAAGGGCAAAGGTTACGAGCCTACAGTTTGGGTTAGTACGAAAAAAGAAAATGGAAATATTCTGGTCAAAGTAAGGGACAATGGCACGGGTATTCCTGATAAGGTAAAGGATAAGATTTTTAATCCGTTCTTTACTACCAAACCAGCCGGAGAGGGAACAGGACTGGGTTTGAGTTTGAGTTACGATATTATTAAAGTTCATGGAGGGCACATAACCGTGGAAAGCAAAGAAGGCGAAGGAACAGAATTTACAGTTGAATTACCTTCTACGTAAATGCAGGTTAAGAATTTATAATTTAATATTGCGTCAAAAAAAACAAACTGAATGAAAATTTTAGTAGTAGATGATGAAAGAGACATCCAGACACTTTTTGAACAGCGCTTCAGAAAAGAAATCAGGAACAAACAGGTAGAATTTGAATTTGCTTTTTCCGGAGAGGAAGCACTAAAATACCTCGACAGCCACGAGCAGGAAGCGGTATTGATTTTGTCGGATATCAATATGCCTGGAATGAGCGGGCTTGAGTTATTATCGCGTATCAAAAAAAAGCGCCATGACCCGCCACCGGTGGTTATGATGATAACGGCCTATGGTGACGCAGAAAATTTGAATACCGCCAAAGAATTGGGCGCGGATGAATTTCTAACCAAGCCAGTCGATTTTACTTTTTTAAAACAAAAACTTAAAATAAATACCTGATGTCAAAAATTTTAGTGGTTGATGATGAGTCAGACCTGGAAATATTGATTAAACAAAAATTCAGGCAGAAAATACGCGACGGCAAATACGAATTTGTTTTTGCCGTAAACGGTAAAAATGCACTGGAAAAAATATTGGAAAATGAGGATGTAGATATTGTGCTAAGCGATATCAATATGCCTGTAATGGATGGATTAACCTTGCTCAGCAAATTAAATGACCAGCATAGTCTTATTAAATCGGTAATTGTTTCTGCTTATGGCGACATGCAAAATATACGCACAGCCATGAACCGTGGCGCTTTTGATTTTATTACCAAACCAGTCAATTTTGAAGACCTGGAACTAACGATGGAAAAAACCATCAAACAGGTGACTATGATGCGCGAAACGATGAAGGCGATAAAGGAAAATAATATCCTAAAAATGTATGTGGATCAGACCGTGCTGAATTTTATGGGTGGCCGCGAATTTGAAAACAGTTTAATTCAAAATGAAACCATAGAGGTATCAGTGGCTTTTATAGACATTTGTAGTTTTACTTCCATCAGCGAAAACGAATCCCCTGACAGCGTAGTGAAATTATTAAACAGTTATTTTGATGTCATCGTTAAGGAGATAATAGCCCAGGGTGGGTATATTGATAAATTTATCGGAGATGCCGTGATGGCGGTTTTTAAAGGTGATTTTCACCTGGACCGTGCGATAGATGCCTGCCTTTCCGTGCGTAGGCAAATTGAAAAACTGCCCAATGAATCACACCAGGAAGCTTTTTTGCCCAAAGTTTCCATTGGCATCAACAGTGGGGAGGTGGTTAGCGGCAACATTGGCTCTGTAAATCTGAAACGTCTTGACTACACCGTGATAGGTGATGCGGTAAATACGGCACAGCGCCTTCAATCAATGGCAGTCGCCGGACAGATATTAATCTCTGATGTTTCGTACGAACAAGTAAAAGAATCTTTTCAATGTAAACAGGTCGGAGAGCTGAAGATGAAAAATAAAGCGGCGGCGGTGATGGCGTACGAAGTGTTGAATTAGGATGTGTAGAGGAAATTTCATGTCTGCACTTAAATCGATATGGCTGCGCCCAATGTTGCAGTATAATGCTTTTACCGGGCTTTTCAGACGAAGCAATTCATGTAATATCTTGAAACCCCTGAAAGCTACGCGATACACTAACGATCGGCTGCTCACATCGTTGGCCTTTGAGCATGCCTTAACCGATGACCTCTAAGATTTTCCAGATTAAAATAATTCAAGATGATGGTAATTGAATTATAAATGTACCCCTTTCTCCTTCTACACTTTCCACTTTTATCTCCCCGCCATGCGCCTTCACAATATCATAACTCAAACTCAATCCCAGCCCTGTTCCGCTTCCCGTAGGTTTGGTAGTAAAAAATGGTTGAAAGATTTTATCAACAATGTTTTTTGGAATGCCGTTACCGTTGTCACTAACGTTAATAAATACACTATTTCCTGATTTTTTTGTAGTAACTGAAACGATTGGCTCATACGAAATAAGATTCTGACTTTTTTGTTGATTCACTGCATAAAAAGCATTATTAAAAAGATTGAGTAAAACCCTTCCAATATCTTGCGGAATAATATTTATTTTCCCGATAGAATTATCAAAATCAGTTTTCATAGTTGCATTAAAATCCTTGTCTTTTGCCCGCAATCCCTGGTAGGTGAGGCGTAAATATTCATCCGCTAAAGCATTTATATCAGTTGGTTCTTTTACACCTGTGCTTGACCGTGAGTGTTGCAACATGCCTTTTACAATATCACCTGCACGTTTTCCATGGTGATTTATTTTTTCTGAATTTTCTTTGATATCATTTGCAATTTCAATTGCCTGTTGATTATTGCCAATTGCCAATTCGTTTTTCATTTCATCTACTAATTCAGTATTCACTTCCGAAAAATTATTTACAAAGTTTAATGGATTCTGTATTTCATGCGCGATGCCTGCGGTGAGTTCACCAAGGCTAGCCATCTTTTCGGATTGGATAAGTTGGGATTGGGTGGATTTGAGATGGTTGAGTGTTTGTTCGATAACTTCGTTTTTATCCTTAAGAAGATTTTTAGCTTTCTTTTCCTTCCGGTTATTGCGATATAGAAAAAAGGCAATAAGAAGAAGTATTGCCAAACCCAATATCAAAGCATATTGCTTTAATTGGTTTTGATAGGCAACCCTGGCTGATTCAATTTCTTTTTGTCGTTCTTCTTCATGAGCAACCAATGTCTGTACCGCCTGTATATTTCCGGCACCAAACAAACTATCCTTATATGCGTCAGCTATTCTCAGATACCGTAGAGATTCTTTGGTATCTTTTGGTTCATATAATTTAGATAATAGGGCTGCTGCTTCCATAATTGTATTCTTTTGAGAAATCAACCTGGATTCTTCCAGGCCTTTGCCGGCATAATAAATGGCTGAATCCGGTTCGTTTGCATTTTGATAAAAGGTAGCAATTTTATTGAAAGCATATGCTGAGGCCCTGCTCTCATTATTTCTGAGAGCTATCCGAAGACTTTTTTGATAGTAATTCAATGCATCTTCGGGTTTTCCCGATTTCATAGCTACATCGCCAAGAGTTTGATAAACAAGCGGCTCTTCCCTGTTATACTTTCGAAAAGTTTCAATGGCCATTTCTTCATAATGAATTGCTGAATCCAGAAGATTCATTCCATCAAATGCTGCTCCCATATCGAAATACGCATAAGCCAATCCTTCATCATTTGATGTCCCCACGGTCGAAATATTAGATCGCAAATAACTTAATGCTTTTGGATAATCTTTTAGAATGATATAAGTTTCGGCAATACCGTCAAGCGCTCCTCCGGCTAAGCTTTCTAAATGATGCTCCCTTGCAAGTTGTAAAGCTTTAAATCCCAATTCCAGCGACTTTGGCAAATTGCCCTGTTGTTCTGTTACAATGCTCATAAAGGATAAGGCCTGTATTTGCCCCGGGAGATAATTAATTTGATCAGCTGATTGCAAAGCCTGTTGCCCATATATAAGTGAAGAATCCGTATTACCCAAACGATAGAAAAGACATAAATCTATTTGGGCATTAATCCTGCTTGTGTCATCTTTGGCAATAGCCAATCGATGTTGTAAACTATCAATTGCTTCCCTGGTTTGAGTGAAGCCTATGCTGCATATAAATGCAAAAAGAAAAGTAAATATGAATGTCTTTATCATTGTTTCATTAAATTGGTAATTGAATAATAAATGTTGTTTCCCCTCCTTCTCTACTCTCTACTTTTATTTCCCCGCCATGCGCCTTCACAATATCATAACTCAAACTCAAACCCAGTCCTGTTCCGCTTCCGGTGGGTTTGGTAGTAAAGAATGGTTGAAATATTTTATCAATAATGTTTTTGGGAATACCATTTCCGTTATCACTAACGGTAATAATTACATGATTATCCGTTTTCTTTGTAGTAACTGAAACAGTTGGATTATACGACTGTCCTGCTGAGCTTGTCGAAGCATGGCTTCGCTCAGCACAAGCATAAAAAGCATTGTTGTATAAATTCAATAATACTCTTCCAATATCCCGTGGGATGATATTTATTTTTCCAATTAAGTTGTCAAAATCAGTTTTTATGGTAGCATTGAATTCTTTATCCTTCGCCCTCAATCCATGATAGCTTAATCGTAAATATTCATCCGCCAAAGCATTCATATCTGTTGGTTCTTTTACGCCGGCGCTTGACCGTGTAGCGTAGAATGGCTGAAAAAATTTATCTGATAGGTTCTCCGTCATACCTTTTCCTTTGTCACTAACATTTATTTCAAGCTTGTAATTTATTCTTTTTGTAGTGGTATGCGAGGTCAACATAGTTTTCTTCCGTGCTTTTGTTTAAAAACTTTAATATACACATCGTAGTAGAATGTGGGGAAAGGAAGACTAGGAAATATTAGCACGAAGTTGGAAATAAAAGCAGTTGGCTTTCGCATGTAGATAATTTCGGTTCAAGTTAAAGAAAAATAATATTACTAATCTTTTTAAACCAAACTACAGGCCTGTGTTCAGATAGCAGGCTAAATGAAAATATGCATTAAAAGTCAGTTTACTGACAAGTGTGGGCTGATCTGGAAGTTCTCACGCGCCGGATATAAAAATGGCTTTGATCAAAAAGCACGCACCGGAAATAAGTGATTCTCATCAAATTGTTACCCAGGAATTAGAAAGTTTGAATTTTGCATTTTAGTCAGGCGTGCTTTTGTGGTAAGGCCAATCGCAATGGCCACACCACTGAAAAGCAACGCATCAAAGGCACTCACAATTTCATTTCCACGGCCCACGTAAGGATTCGAAACCGCATCCGGGATGTGAAGAAAAATAAACCAAAGAAAGATCATAATCGCCAACAACATTGCAGTCGGCTTTAAAAAAATTTTGAGCACAATACAAATCCCCGCACAGATCAGCGCCGAGCCCCCGAAGTAAGTCCAGAAAACGGGGAAACCAAACCATGCGGGCACCATCTGCTTTATGTAATCGGTGTATAAAAAATGGCTGTATCCATAAATGATCATCGTGGTAGAGAAAAATACTCGACCAAATGGAATTAATTTTTCTAACAAGGATTGTTCTGAAATATGTGTATCCTTTATGGACGTAATTTCAAACGAACCGGCTATTACAAATGCGCCGCCGCAGTACGCTAACTCTTTCAACATCGGAGCCCAAACGCCCACGTGGATTGTTTTGTTGAGACTAAAGTCCAGGTTATAAGGGAGATGGCAAATGATGATTAGTAACAAAAAATAGAACCCTAAATAAAGGCAGGTTTTCTTTGTGAGATCTTCTTCTATTTTAAACAATCCTGAAATGCTAATACCGGCAATGATCAAAGCTATTCCCGTTATAAATGGAAAGACAATGTAATCATGTGCCCACGCAGGAAACGGTGACAATATTTCGGGGCGGAAATCCCTGACAATAATTTGCTGAATTCCAAATGCAATTATGCCGATCGCATAGAATGCGCGCCGGTTTTGATGAGATTATTGATGGTAGCTGATTTTATCATGTCAATATTTTTAGATGATATTATGGTAGTAAGACGTTTTTAAAAACCCAGGATAGAAATCTTGATTAAATCTTTGTTTACTGCAAAGAATGATGGCTTCCAATTTTGGATGAAAAGCTTTAACAAAGATCCCCCTTCTCAAAGGCAATACCCGGATGTGCCCACCGATATGTTTTATTGTGATGGGTTTGCAGGCCAGTTTATTTAGGGTCTGCTGATTATTATCAAATTCCGTACTGTCGTGGATTTTGTTGAAATTTGATTGAATCAAGTGCAAGCAAATATGGCAAAAGCATTAAAAAGCCGTGCATCAAAGTTTAAATATGTTAGTCAATCTC
>DATCFI010000287.1:0-10825 GCA_036509585.1 Hanamia sp.
ACAGAATGGAACTAACTTTTAATGTCGCACTACAACCTGAAAATACAGAAGGTACTGTTTGGAAAAGTGCCATAACAAAAATTGGAAAAGATTTTAAAGAAATATATCCCAACACCCAATTGGAAATACATTTCCTTGATGAAAGTATTGCCAAGTATTACACCGCCGAACAAAATATTTCCACCTTATTGAAATGGGCTACTGGCCTGGCGATAGTGATCAGTCGCTTAGGTTTATTAGGGTTGGTGATATACACTACCAATCAACGAACTAAAGAGATAGGAATCAGAAAAGTAGTAGGCGCGAGCGTTGCACAAATCATATCCTTATTAGCCAAAGACTTTTTGAAATTAGTGATTCTTGCATTTATTATTGCGGTTCCTATAGTGTGGATCGCCGCAAATAAATGGCTGCAAAATTTTGCTTTTAAAATCGAACTAAGTGTGTGGCTATTTATAATAGGGGGATTAATTATGCTATTGCTGGCATTGCTTATTCTGCTTTTAAGGATGTATAAAGCGGCAACGGCAAACCCTGTGGAGAGCCTGAGAAGTGAATAGAATTAATGAGCTAATGTGGTGATTAGCTGATATGCCAGTGAGGAAAAGAGAAATATTGAATATTTGTTGGTTTACTAGCATCTATGGTTAAATGAAAATTAAAATTTAAAAATAAAAATCATGTTTAAAAACTATTTCAAAACCGCCTGGCGAAATATTATTCGCAGTAAGACTTTCTCAATTATCAATGTTTTGGGGTTATCCATTGGCATCAGCGCAGCATTGGTCATATTTTTAATTGTCCACTACGAATTCAACTTTGATAAGTTTGAAAAAGATCAAAACCAGATCTATCGTGTCGTAATTGATGCGAAATTTAATGGCATGGATGGTCATAGTGCGGCAGTACAGTCGCCTTTGAGTAATGCGGTTCAAAATGAAGTCACCGGCGTAGAACTCACCGTCCCCGTCATGCAGTTCCAGGGAGAGGCCACTGTGAAAGTGAACATGCCAAACAAAAGTGAAACTGCTACAACGGTTTTTAAAAAACAAGACCACATTATTTTTACCAACCCGCAATATTTTCAGCTACTGAATTATAAATGGATTGCAGGCTCGCAAAAACAGGCGATGGAAAATCCTTTCTCCGTAGTGCTTACGCAAAGCCGCGCTCAGCAATACTTTCCCAATATTTCACCACAAAATATTATTGGCAAACAGATCAGTTATAATGATAATCTTACTGCAACCGTTTCAGGAGTAGTAAAAGATCTGGGCGAACAAACTGTTTTCAATGCGGCCGAATTTATTTCCTACACCACCATTTCAAAGACCAATCTTCAAAATGATTTTATGATGGATGTTTGGAACGACTGGATGTACAATTCGCAATTGTATATCAGGCTTTCAAAAAACACTTCGCATGAAAGAACAGAAGCTCAATTAAAAAATCTTTTAAATAAATATGATAAAGATGCCAACAAGGATGCAGCTAACACCATGTCGTTTCATTTGCAGCCGTTGAACGATATTCATTTTAACTATCGGTATGCTACTGCTGCCGGAAGAATCGCAGATAAATCAACACTATACGGACTTCTGGCAATCGCGGCATTTCTGTTGCTATTAGGTTGTATTAATTTTATTAATCTCACAACCGCGCTGGGGTCTCAACGGGCAAAGGAAATAGGTATTAGAAAAACGATGGGAGGTTCAAGGAAAAGTCTTGTATTTCAATTTCTAACTGAAACACTTTTTATTACTTTTATTGCCACCATCATTTCAATAATCATCGCCCCGCTTTTATTAAAAATGTTTGCTGATTTTATTCCTGAAGGATTGCATTTCGATTTAATCCGTCAACCCTCAATGATTATCTTTTTGGTATTGCTCACCGTAAGCGTTAGTTTTCTTTCCGGCTTATATCCTGCCATGATTCTTTCAGGAATGAAGCCGGTATTGGTTTTAAAAAATCAGTCGGTTTCAAATTCTTCACAAACGCGCAATGCATGGGTGCGAAAAACGCTTACGGTTTCGCAGTTTGTGATCGCGCAATTTTTTGTAATTGCCACTTTAATGGTAAGCAAGCAAATTAATTATTCCATCAATTCGGATCTTGGTTTTAGGAAAGATGGCATCATCACTTTTGATACACCACGTGATACAATCGCAACAAACAGTCAAAAATTGCTTAATGACATTAATGCCATTCCTGAAGTTGCCATAACAAGCAGAGGTTTCCTCTCCCCGGCAGATAAAGGGATGTCTTTCACGAATATATCTTACGCAGAAAAAAAAGATTTAAAAGCCAATATACATATCCGCTGGGGCGATCCTAATTACCTAAAAGTTTACCAGTTAAAATTACTGGCCGGTAGAAATGTTGAACGAAGCGACACTATGAAAGAATTTATCGTTAACAATACTTATGCAAAACTCTTAGGATTTCAAAAACCGGAAGATGCACTTGGAAAACAATTAATTTTTAATGGAAGAAATATGCCAATCGTTGGGGTAATGCAGGATTTCCATGAAATGTCCACCCGTGGCCCGATAGAACCATTGGTATTTGCAGGAAGCAATGGTTCCACTTTTCATATTCGCCTGCAACCGAATACAGCCGGAGGTTTTGAATGGAAGAATGCGATCAGTAAAATTCAAAAAGATTTCAAACAAGTTTATCCTGATGCTGATTTTAGTTATCAATTTGTGGATGAAAAAATTGCCAGTCTTTATCAAAGTGAACAAAGAACAGCTAGCCTTTTAAAATGGTCAACAGGACTTGCTATTCTTATCAGTTGTTTGGGGTTATTGGGATTGGTAATTTTTACAACCAATAGCCGTAAAAAAGAAATTGGTGTAAGAAAAGTGCTGGGTGCATCTGTCATGCAAATCACCTCTTCTTTATCATCAGATTTCATGCTTTTAGTGCTTCTCGCTTTTGTTATTGCAGCGCCAATTGCATGGTGGGCTACATATAAATGGTTGCAGAATTATGCGTACAAGACCAATATGAGCTGGTGGATATTTGCCATAAGTGGATTTTCAATGTTGTTGATTGCGCTGATCACATTAAGCATGCAAACCATAAAAGCGGCAAAAGCAAATCCGGTCGAGAGTTTGAGAAGTGAATAATAAAACGTCTGCCCCATGATTAATCTGATTTATAAGATTAACATGATTCAGAGAGAAAACCAAAAAATCATTTAATCATAAAAATCATAGTTCCGACAATGATAAAAAATTATTTAAAAACAGCGTTCCGCACCATTACTAAAAACAGGATTTATTCCTTCATAAACATTCTTGGCTTAACCATTGGGCTTGCCGCCTGTATGGTAGTAGCCACGGTAGTTATAGACGATCTGTCTTATGACAGACAATGGACGAAAGGCAATGATATTTACAGGATTATTTCCGTAAATAAAATGGGTGAAGGCATGTATGATCGCTTCGCATCATCGTTTGTAGGATTGAATGGCGTTTTAAAAAATGATTATCCAGAAGTGGATGCGGTAGCTAAAATGATTACCTATAAAGGGAGATTAAAAATAGATGATAAAAATCCGAATGGAGTGGAAACAAGCGTTTTGTCGGCTGACACTTCTTTCTGGAAAATGCTTGATATAAAAGTGCTTGCCGGAAATCCGACAAAATTTGTTGCAGGTACGGGCAATATTGTTATTTCGAAAAGCTTTCGGAACAAATTTTTTCCTAATGAAGATCCGGTTGGAAAAACAATTTACGATGTGCCTACTTACTCAGAAAAACCAAAACCCTATTTAATCACTGGCGTTATAAAAGATATTCCTTCCAATTCGGTATTGCGAAGCGATGTAATCATGGTAGAAAAACCATTTGTAGAAGAACTGAATAAAAAGCAGTACGGTTCTTTTATGCAAAGCTATGTTTTGATGAAGCCTGGAACCAACATCAAAATATTTACAAGCAAATTAAACAAATGGTATGCGGGGTTTGTAGCAGTTAAAAACCCTTACCAGTTCGAGTTTCAGCCGATGAAGGATATTTATTTACATTCTGATTTTGCAAAAGGACAGGAGGTAAAAGGTGATTTTAAAAATATTTATATTCTTTCAGGAGTTGCATTACTATTATTAATAATTGTTTGTGTCAATTTTATTAATCTAACCACAGCAAGGGCTATACAGCGTTTGCGCGAAACAGGAGTAAGAAAAATTTTAGGCGCAGGACGCCGGCAACTTATCTTTCAATTCTTAACAGAGTCTGTTTTATTTTTCCTTTTCGCAACAATTTTCGCAACAATAATTTATCAACTCTCATTACATCCGGCTGAGAATTATTTAGGCCACAACTTAGCTCAAACTTTCATTTCCAAATATTATTTACTCTTTATCGCATACAGCATTATTTTTTTGATAAGCCTGCTAACGGGCATTTATCCTGCATGGATCATGTCAGGTTTCAAACCTGCTGCTACATTAAAAGGGAAATTATATACCGGAAACTTTTCAGGGCAAAATTTTATTAGAAAAAGTTTAGTGGTTTTGCAATTTTCGCTTTCTATAATTGTATTAGTGTCTTTAATTATTGTACAGCAGCAGGTATTTTTTATGAAAAATAAAGACATCGGTTTTAATAAAAATAATCTATTGAGTATTGGAAATATTTCATGGGATGGAAAGGGTGAATCTTTTAAAAATGAATTACTGAATCAACCCGGCATTGTAAGTGCGAGTATTACGGGATGGTTACCTACCGCAGGCGCCGGCACAATGTCAAAAGAAATTGACGATCCCAATCGTCCGGGGAATAAGATAAACGTAAATTTTATTAACGGTGATGTTGACTTCGCAAAAACTTTGGGGCTGCATTTGAAATCAGGGCGTCTTCTCAGCAAAAATTTTTCTTACGATGCGGAAAGCCAGGATTCCATGATGAGAATGGACTCTGCAAAATACCAGCAAACTGCGGCTAAGCAATCCTCACTTATTTCAGGTTACACCGCAAAAGTTCTGCATGTAAACGCGTTGAATGAGCCTGTGAAAAATGCCCTGACCACACCTGTAGGAATTGTAGAAGACTTCAATAGTGAATCGTTGAAAACCGCCATGACACCTACGATCATTATTGCTGATGCATCACCCAACTATGGAGGGATGTTGGTAAGAATAAAACCCGGTTCAGAAAAGCAGGTAACTGCTTCTTTGAGTAAACTATGGAGGCAATTTTACCCCAATAAATTATTGGACATAAATTGGGTAGATGAGATGGTTACTAATCAATACAGAACCGAAAGTAAATTACAACAACTGTTTACTTTCTTTAGCAGCCTCAGCATGTTCCTTGCAGCGTTGGGAATTTTTGGACTTATCGTGCAGGCTACTGCACAACGCGTAAAAGAAATAGGCATCAGGAAAGTACTGGGCGCTTCAGTTAATTCTATTGTCCGTTTATTTTCTATTGATTTTTTAAGGCTCATTATTATTTCAATCTTCATCGCATCGCCTGTTGCATGGTGGCTAATGAACAAATGGCTGGTGGATTTTGCCTATAGAATTCATATTAACTGGTGGGTATTTGCCATCGCAGGATTCATCGCAATTTTTATTGCGTTGCTCACCATTAGCTTTCAAGCAATAAAAGCAGCGATAGCGAATCCTGTGGAAAGTTTGAGGAGTGAATAGGTGAATGCCTACCCGAACGGTAACGGGCGGGGTGAGTTGTGAATAGGAATATGAAATATTTGTTTGTTTACTATAAACCAGAAATAAAAATAACCACCAAAAATAAATTCATGGTAAACAAAAATAAATTTATGATAAAAAATTATTTCAAAATCGCGTGGCGGAATCTTCTCAAAAGGAAATTGTATTCCACTATAAATATTTTTGGATTATCGCTTGGTATTGCATGTTCTTTATTGTTGTATTTATTTATAAGCTACAATTTAAGTTTCGACCGTTATCATAAAAATGCTTCAAGGACTTACAGGGTTTTAAATGAATTGTATTTCGGAAAAACACTTCATGAAAAAGGTGCTTCGATAGCCATGTTTCGTGAACTTTCATCTGGTTTGGCAAACGTCTCAGATGCTGCTGTAATTTTAAGTAATTACACTTATACCATCACAGTAAATGATTCATCAAACGCAGAAAGGCGTTTCAAAGAAGATAAAAGCGTGGCTTTGGTTTCACCCGACTGGTTTAAAATGTTTGATTATAAATGGATCGCCGGGAATCCCGGTCAGTTAAATTTACCCAACACAGCAGTCATTACTCAAAAACAAGCTGAAAAATATTTCGGCAATTCTAATCCAATTGGAAAAATAATTGTTTTTGAAAACAAGCAACCTGTTACCATTGTCGGATTACTGAGCGATAAACCTTATAATACTGATCTGAAATCAGACATCTTCGTTTCTCTTTCATCCTTAAAAAATCTCTCTCCCGGCACCTTTGATGGGTTTTTTTCTGACTGGGGTTGGATGAACAGCACAACCTCCGTATACATTACTTTAAACAACATAAAAAATAAGTCCGAAACGGAAGCGACCATAAATACAATTGCCAAATCAAACCTGGGCGACAATTCCAAATATTATCATTTCTGGCTCCAACCTTTAAGTGATGTTCATTTTAATACGGATTACGGAGGGGAGATGCAAAAGTCGTTGCTTATAACGCTAATGATAATTGGTGTGCTGATATTAATGATAGCCGCTTTTAATTATATCAATATATCCATCGCACAGCAATCAAAACGAATGGCTGAAATCGGAACGAGAAAAGTTTTAGGAGGAACTACCTGGCAACTCTTTAATCAGTTTATGATTGAAACATTCATTATGGTAAGCATGGCGGTAATACTTTCTGTTGTGATGGTGATACTAATTTTTCCTTCCGCCAACCAGTTTTTATTCTCACACGATCCTGTTCATTTACTTTCCTATAAAAGCATCATTATTTTCCTGGCGATTTTACTTTTTTTTCTGACTTTCCTCTCCGGCATTTATCCATCTTTTGTGCTCAGCAGGAGTACTAAGGAAAACGCTGGTCATTGTTCAGAACGGTGTAGGTTACATACTTATTATTTGTGCCATTGTTATGGTTTTGCAGGTACGCTTTTTGAAAAACACAGATATGGGTTTTGACCGGAATGCTGTTGTAATGATTCCGTTACCTGATTCTTCCACATCCCACAGAGAATTGATGATGGAAAAATTAAAAGAAATCCCACAGGCTTCAGCATTTACATTTTGTTTTAAATCACCCTCTTCTGACAACGACAACGGTGGCTCTGTCAAATTTGATGACAGGCCCGATTGGGAATCGTGGCCTGCACGTTCTGCAATTGGAGATACTTCTTATGTTAAAACCTTCGAACTTAAAATCATTGCCGGACGAAATTTTATAGAATCCAAAGGATCGCCTGAATACCTGGTTAATGAAACCATGGTCAGTAAATTAGGGTTAAAAAGTCCGGAACAAGCTATTGGAAAATTATTAGTAGTGGGACAATTCGGAGATCGAAAAGGAACGATTGAAGGCGTTGTAAAAGATTTCAATACCAAATCGCTAGAGGTGCCAATTGAACCCGTTGTTATTGCGAATATCCCGGATCAGTTTAGTATGGTGGCCGTCAAATTAAAAGGAAAAAATCTGGAGGCATCGTTGCAAAAAATTCATCGGGATTGGGAAGAAACTTATCCTGCTGAAGTTTTCGAATACCAGTTTCTTGATGACCAGATTGCACAATTATATCAGAAAGAAGATTTGCAACGAAAAATTATTTCTCTTGCCGGTTTAGTTGCTATTATCATTAGTTGCCTCGGATTACTCGGACTAGCTTCACTGGTAACTTTACAAAGAACAAAAGAGATAGGAATCAGAAAAGTTGTCGGTGCTTCAGTAAGCAACATTATTGTTATGATATCGCAAGATTTTTTGAAACTGGTATTTATATCATTTATAATCGCTGCGCCTGTGGCAAGATGGGCTATGAATAAATGGTTGCAAAGTTTTGCTTATCGGATTCATATCAGTTGGTGGGTATTTTTAGTTGCGGGAGTTATGGCAGTTGTGATTGCATTGATATCGGTAAGTTTCCAGGCGATAAAAGCAGCAATAGCGAATCCTGTGGAGAGTTTGAGGAGTGAATAATATCTTGTAAAATAAAAATGAAAAATAAGAAGCCACAAAAATAATTTAAAGATGTTTAGAAGTTATATCAAAATTGCCTTTCGAAATCTTAGCAGAAATAAAGTTAATTCTTCTATTAACATAGGCGGCCTGGCAGTGGGCATGGCCGTAGCTTTACTCATAGGGCTATGGATTTTCAGTGAAATATCTTTTGATAAACAATTTGATAATTATGAACTCATTGCCAAAATAAGACAAAATACTACCGTAAACGGTTATACGCAAACTGGTAAAGCTGTCCCTATTCCGTTAGCTAGCGAATTACGTAACCAATATAAAAATTATTTTAAGTACATAGTAATGTCTTCATATAGAATGGATCACAACCTTTCATTTGGTGATAAGAGGTTTGTAGAACATGGCGTTTTCTTTGAGCCCCATGCACCTGATATGCTTACACTGAAAATGCTGAAAGGAACTAGAGCCGGTTTAATAGATCCTCATTCTATTTTGATTTCTGAAACGTTGGCCAGTACTCTTTTTGGCAATGAAAATCCAATGGATAAGGTGATGCAAATTGACAATAACCTTGAAGTAAAAGTTACTGGGGTATATAAAAATTTCCCTGTTAATTCCACATTTGCCAGCCTTGCATTTATTGCGCCTTTTAAATTATATCTTGACAATGAAGAATGGCTGCAAAGAATCACTGGCGATTGGAATAAAAATCCCATACAGGAATATGTACAGGTTGCTGACAATGCGGATATGAAGCAGGTTTCCGAAATGATTAAAAATATAAAGCTGAATAAAGTTGATGCAAACGAGAGAAGATACAAACCCGAATTATTTCTTGAGCCAATGAGCAAATGGCATTTATATTCAGAATATAAAAATGGATTTAATACAGGAGGCAAAATGCAGTATGTATGGATGTTTGGCATCATCGGATTTTTTGTATTGCTTCTTGCGTGTATCAATTTTATGAATCTTAGTACTGCACATTCTCAAAAACGT
Organism: Hanamia sp.; assembly: GCA_036509585.1. Lineage (GTDB taxonomy): Bacteria > Bacteroidota > Bacteroidia > Chitinophagales > Chitinophagaceae > Ginsengibacter. Next base: position 9,137 of record DATCFI010000287.1, read on the forward strand.
GCAAAAGAAGTAGGTATTCGTAAAACCATCGGCTCTTTACGCAGCCAGTTGATCAGGCAATTTTTTACTGAATCATTTCTTACTGTAATTGTAGCCTTTGCTTTATCATTGCTTTTGGCGCAAATCGCTCTTCCTTATTTTAATCAACTGGCAGGTAAAAAAATTTATATCCCGTGGAGTAATCTTTCGTTCTGGCTTTTCAACATAACCTTTATTGTTTTTACAGGATTAATTGCCGGAAGCTACCCTGCGTTTTATATGTCTTCCTTTAAACCAGTTAAAGTTTTAAAGGGAACGTTTAAGTCCGGCTATTTAGCATCGTTGTCCAGGAAAGGCCTCATCGTGCTTCAATTCACGGCATCTATTACACTGATCATTTGTACAGTTATTGTTTTCAGGCAAATACAATTTGGAAGAAACAGGCCCATCGGCTATGATACTAACGGATTAATCATCGCATCAATGTTCAGTGATAATATTCCGAAACATTTTGATGCGGTTAAGGATGAACTAATTAAAAAAAGAGTTATAGAAAATATGGCCCTTTCAGAAGGAAACATTTCTGATGTTTGGGGTACGGATAACGACCTGGACTGGAAAGGAAAAGACCCCAACCTTACTGTTGACTTTCCAAACACCGGAATATCGGCAGATTATGGAAACACAGTTGGATGGCAATTCAAAGACGGCCGCGATTTTTCCAGCAAATTTGCTTCTGATTCATCCGCATTCATCATAAATGAAGCAGCGGTAAAATTTATGGGTTTAAAAAATCCGGTCGGACAAATAATTACATGGAGCGGAAATCCTTACACGATAATTGGCGTAATTGAAGACGTAATCATGGAATCGCCATACGAACCTGTGAAGCCTTCGCTTTTTTGCATGGCCCGATCACATGATAATTTCGCAGTTATAAAAATCAATCCAAAAGTAAATACAGAAAAGGCTTTGGCTTCCATAGGTAATGTGTTTAAAAAATACGACGCAAGTCAACCTTTTAGCTACAAATTTGTTGATGAAGAATATCAAAATAAATTTAGGAATGAACAGCACATTGGAAGCCTCGCAAGCTGTTTTGCAACCTTAGCTGTCTTTATAAGTTGTCTTGGCCTCTTCGGCATGGCAATGTTTATGGCTGAACAACGCAGGAAAGAAGTTGGAGTAAGAAAAGTTTTAGGCGCATCCGTGTTGAGCGTTTGCCGCTTGTTATCAAAGGACTTTGTAATGCTGGTTTTTATTTCTCTTCTTATCGCAATACCTACCGCTTATTATTTTATGCATCATTGGTTGCAGAGTTATGAATACCGGACGGCAATATCGTGGTGGATATTTGCAGCAGCAGGAATTGGGGCAATAATGATTACTTTAATAACAGTAAGTTTCCAGGCGATTAAAGCAGCAGTGGCCAATCCGGTTGAGAGTTTGAGGAGTGAATGACCTGGCGAATAGAGAGTTGTAAATGGAAATCAGTATTATTTGTTTGTTTACTGCAAAATAAAAAAATTCAATAAATAACAATCATGTATAAACGAATCAAATGATAAAAAATTATAGAATAAAGCAGATAGGTCGTGATGAATTGAATAGTATTTGTTTTAAGCTAATAATATTAGTATATTTGAGCTAAAATTATTAGCCATGTTTACAGGAATGAGTTTAATAGAATTTACAAAAAAGTTTCAGAGT
>DATCFI010000288.1:0-2268 GCA_036509585.1 Hanamia sp.
AAATTTCAACGTCGTCGTAATTCATTTTTTTATTTAGGTTTTAATATTCGGTAAGCTGAAATAAAAGGTGGTTCCTTCGTTTAGTGTTGATTCTGCCCAAACTGCCCCATTATGGCGATGGACTATTTTTTGTACAATGGCGAGGCCAATGCCGGTTCCCTCAAATTCTTCCTGCGAATGTAGTCTTTGAAAAACTCCAAAAAGCTTATCATAGTATTGCATATCAAATCCCGCGCCTTTATCTTTTACATAATAAACCACCAGGTTTCCTTTTTCGTAAGCCCCTATTGATATATTGGTTGTTGGTTTATACTTCGAATATTTAATAGCATTGGCAATCAGATTAATCCATACCCGCTTTATGAGTGATTGGTCTCCTTTAGCAGGTGGCAGCAACTCCACCTCAAATTCAGGAATATTTTCACCATCATCAAATAGTAATTCTTCCGTTACCAATTGTACAAGGTCAGCCATATTAATTTCCGAAACGGTAACCTGTTTTCTACCTAATTTGGAAAATGCAAGTAAATCATCAATCAGGTTACCCATTTTTTTTGAATTGTGCATAATGGAATGAAGCACCTTTATTCCATCAGCATCCAATTTGTCAGCATAATCTTCTACCAGTATCCTTGTATATCCATTGATGGCTCTGATGGGAGCCCGTAAATCGTGCGATACAGAATAGGAGAATGACCCAAGTTCTTTATTTACAGATTCCAATTGGGCAGTTCGTTCAATTACTTTGTTTTCTAATTCATCATTAAGTTTTCGAATATCATCTTCCGCTTGTTTTAGCTCCCCGTTGGCAATCACTAACTCTGCCGCTCTTTTTTCTTTTTCTTTATTTTGAAAAACAAGCTCTTCGTTGGCAATCACTAATTCTGCTGCCCTTTTTTCTTTTTCTTCATTTTGAAAAACAAGCTCTTCGTTGGCAACCCTAACCACATAAAGTAGCATAATGTGTGAATCTGGATTTTTCGGTTATTGTCTGAACTGTGATTTTTGGGATTTTGGGATTGCTAATGATTATTTGTCTGAACCGGGATTTTTGTGATTATTGAGATTACCATGACTCATCCCGTTAATCTTTCATCCTTCGTAAAACCTGCCAGGTTTCGTTTCGAACAGTAAACGAATAAATAATTAAGATTTCGTTTTCCGAGTGAATTAGGGTTTTCTGAGAATTAGGAGTGCCAACCTTTGGAAGATTGGCACTCCTGGAAACTCATTTATATTCATTGTCTCTTCCAAACAACACACGCAATTCATCTTTGACCTTTTAAGAATTTTTTTTATTTCCCAGGTAAATTTTTGCCATCGTGGTTGATGTAAAACCTGGCAGGTTTGCATTTTTACAGTAAACGTACTAAATAACCACAATTTTTATTTTGGCGCCGGCAAAGGTATTATTGCAGCTATTTGTAACGAATTAGCAGGCCTGCGCCCGTCGCGGGCTAATCACATTTTCTTCTGTTTTTAATACCTAATGATTTCAATCATTTGTTGCCCTGATTCATATCATTTTTATTTAAAGACTTCTGTTTCAGTTTTGTGGAACAATTAAGTTTATAACATTAATTGGTGTAACAAATGATTTAAAAAATAATAAAAAGCAATTGATATTATTTAAGATTTGGTAAGCGTATGAAGAAAAAAATTTTTATGCACCAAGGTATTTCTAACAGCTTCCCCAAAATTTATAAACCAAATAAAAAAATGAAAAAGAAAAATGTTTTTAAAATAATGGCCGTTGCTACTATTTTAGTATTGAGCAGTAATATCACTTTTGCCCAATCCAATTCGTGGTCGGTTCCAAAAGCAGCTGTAGATATTAAAAATCCGGAACCAAAAAATTCAACCACTATAAAAAACGGCATGGTTTTATACCAGTCTTATTGTGCCCCGTGCCATGGTAAAAATGGAAAAGGTGATGGCCCGGCGGCGGCTTCTTTAAATCCTAAACCTGCAGACCATACTTCACCGGAAGTGCAGGCAGAATCTGACGGTACTTTATTTTATAAAATTTCAGAAGGACGCGCAGGTACTGCCATGCCACCCTTTAAAGCAGTTTTGCACCCGGATCAAAGATGGGCAATCGTTCATTACATAAAAACCCTTGCCGGGAAATAATAAAAAATCCAATTATTCTTATACTAAATTATTATGCAAACTATAAACAAACTAACAAAAAGAATATTGGCAATTTGCCTATTCGCGCTGATTTCAACCGTTACCAGGGCCCAGGATTCAACAACAGTAGTTGAT
>DATCFI010000289.1:0-3419 GCA_036509585.1 Hanamia sp.
ATCTTTTCCCGCTTGGAAATAATAAACTCACTCGCCTGAATAGGTATCTGACGAAAACAACAAAAATAAATAAGTATGGAAGTTTTTGTCGTCTCGGTTATACCCCGAATACCCTATACAACGATTTGATAAAGCAGGCGAGCCAATTGAAAAAGAAATTAAAAGTCCTTCCATAATATTCTTGAAAAAAAATTCACTATTATTTCAAAAACAAACCCAAGGAACTATAACCTTCACTAAATTGAAAATATGTAGTTTGGATAAAGTTGAAAATTAAAAAACCAAACTATTTATTCGTTTATTGAATCCTCTTATGATGGACAAAAATAAATTACCCAAAATAACTTTTGGCATTATTGTACTTAACGGGGAGCCGTTTATCAGGTATTGCCTTCGTTCTATTTATCCGTTTGCGTATGAAATAATCGTCGTAGAAGGAGGTCATGAAGATGCTAAATCTGTCTGTACGCATGACGGTCATTCAGTTGATACCACGCTGCAAACTTTATTTAAATTTAAAGAAGAGGAAGACAAGGAGAATAAACTCACGATCATTACCAAAAATGGCTTTTGGACTAAAGAGGATGAATTAGGAAAGCACCGAACAGAGCAATCAAGGGCGTATGCAGAAAAAGCGACAGGGGATTATCTTTGGCAAATAGATATTGATGAGTTTTATAGAAAAGAGGATATGGTTAGAATCGTTGAGATGCTACACAATGATCCATCTATAACGGCTGTTTCGTTCAAGCAAAAAAGTTTTTGGGGGGGTATAGATTATCTCTCAGAAAGCTATTACCTATTGAGAAATAAAGGAGGATGGCATAGAATTTTTAAATGGAATACTGGGTATAAATATATTACTCATGAACCGCCTACTGTATCGGACGAAAAAGGAATTGACCTGCACCAGAAACATTGGATTTCAGGCGAAAAGATGCGGAGGAAAAAAATTTTTATGTACCATTATTCCTTGTTATTTCCCTGGCAGGTAGAACAAAAAGTAAAGGTTTACATGGATGAAAAAAAACAATTTTATAAAGAGTTAGGTGAGTGGGCGGAAAACAATTATTTCCGGTTGGGGAATCCCTTCAGGGTCCATAACATTTATCACTTTCCTAGTTGGCTTCATCGTTTTAAAGGAACACATCCGGAACAGGTAGAATGTATGATACGAGATATCAAACAGGGGAAAACCATTGCTGAATTAAGGAAGACATATGACATTGAGGAACTACTTGGCTCTATAAAGTACAAATTGCAAATTATTTTATTAAAAATGCGTAACCCGACGGAGCTAATATTAGCACAGCTTTTTAGAGTAAAAAATATTCCGAACAGGATACGCAAAATTAGAAGAAATATTAAAAATAAATAGAAATGAGAGTCCTGTGGTTTACTCATACGCCTTCTTTAAGCGCAGACTACTTAAATAATAAATCAGTTGGAGGTGGATGGATTGGTTCATTAGAAGCCGAATTGTCTAAAATCCCATCGGTTCAATTAGGAATATCATTTAACCTTGACCGTGATATTAAACCATTTACCTTAAACAATACCATGTATTATCCAGTATATGTCACATCTCCGAAGGGAAAAATAAAAAACCTGATTTCCCGTTGGAAAAAGCCCGTTCAAGGTGAGGCCCATATTCAACCCTATCTCGATATTATTCATGAATTCAAGCCTGATGTTATTCATATATTTGGAACAGAAGGCGTTTTTGGATTGATTATTTCAAAGGTAGACATCCCTTGTGTAATTCATATACAGGGGATTTTGACAATATGTGTACAAAAATGGTATAGTGGCCTTACTGCCGTTGATTTATTAAGGTATTCAAAAAAGTGGTCTTTTTTGAAAGGTTTTGGGAATTATCACAGTTACTTCGCGACTAGAAAATTAGCAGGTAGAGAACGGAAAATATTTCAGCAATGCAAATATTTTATGGGCAGAACCGATTGGGATAGGAGAATTACTTCTGTTTTATCTCCCAATTCAACATATTTTCATTGTGATGAAATTATGCGTCCTGGATTTTATTTTGAACAATCGGTATACGAAAAGAGCAAATCTGATTATATCATTTTAACTACTATCAGAAGTCCTATTTATAAAGGACTTGAAACTATTTTTGAATGTAAAAGGATATTAAATGAAATGAATTTGGAATGCAAAATACTTTGGAAAATAGCCGGAATCAGTGAAGCCGATGAAATATCGTATCTCCTAGAAAAAAAATATAAATCTACATTTAATGGAAATGACATCCAACTATTAGGCTCTCTGGAGGAGAAAGAACTCATCAATGAAATGCTGGGTGCCGACGTCTTTATTCATCCGTCACATACAGATAATAGTCCAAATAGTGTATGTGAAGCCATGTTACTTGGAATGCCGGTTATTGCTACCTACGCTGGCGGAATTCCAAGTATTATAGAAAATAATGCCGAGGGATTGTTGGTTCAGGATGGAGATCCTTACTCATTAGCAGGCGCGATTATTGAAATGAAGGGAAATTATAATCGTGCAATTGGCTTTGGAAAGAAAGCCAGGAAAGAAGCATTAACAAGGCATGATAAAAATAAAATTGTTGATGATTTAATGAATATCTATCAAAGTATTTTGGAAAAGGGAAAATAAAAATGAGAAGTGTGTGATTAACTTGTGGACTTCAATATGCCGCCCATTTTTATTAAAAGAGACATTCGAATCATAAATCCGAAAAGATTAAATTGGGGACTGTGAAAATTGAATTAGAAAAAACACTCGAAAATGGAACGCTATTATCCTAAAATTTTAATTATCGGACAATATTTTGAAAAAAGGCCTGGAGGTGTGATTACGATGACTAATCTTTTTAAAGGATGGGATAAGGATCGCATTGCAGTAGCTACAGCAGATATCAATGACCCCGATTTTGAGATCTGTAACAAATATTATCAATTAGGTTCTTTAGAAATTAAAAGAAACTTCCCATTTAATCTCAATCAAAAGAATAAAAGAAGCCAGTCTGGCCTATTATTTGAAAAGGAACAAAAAAATAACTTTGAGTTGTCTCAAATAAAAAATTCAAGAAGTAGGAATCTATACAACTCCTTTTTAAATTTTGTCGGGTTGACTCATTATAGACAAAGGTTCAGGTATAGTGATAATTTTTTAAAATGGTTAAGAGATTTTTCCCCTGATTATATTTATTCTCAACTTTCAAACTATGAGCTCATTTTGTTTGTCTCCAAACTACATAAGGACTTACAAATACCCGTTGCAATCCATATAATGGACGATTGGCCTTCAACTATTGTCAAAAAAGGAATTTTAACATTTTATTGGAGGAAGGTTATTAACAAAAGATTCCGGAAGTTATTATCAAACACAAAAGTTTTAATGAGCATCGGTGAAACCATGAGTGTAGAATA
>DATCFI010000290.1:0-38263 GCA_036509585.1 Hanamia sp.
AATATCAGGGCAATTTAAATCTACTGAAGGGGCAGATGCCTTCGCCGTTTTGAGATCAATTATCGACACGACCATTAAATCCGGACAAAATGTTTTGAATGCTTTATCACTTATAGCTAAATTGGAGACTGAATAGTTACATAATTTTGACACTTTATTAAACCTCTCAAAAATTAATTATGAAACTGAAGCAATTATTCTCTGTGTTGTTAGTGATTCTATCAATGTCCGCGATAAAGCCTGTTTTTGCGGCAGAAATCGGTACTACGAGTCCAGAAATTCCTAAGGAAGTGCGTGCTCAGCAAATAGAATCCCGTCTGGTTGAAATCCGTGATTTGACCAAAACAAATCTAACTTCTACAGAAAAAAGGGAATTGAGAAAAGAAGTAAAGAGCCTTAATAAAGAAAGGAAAACAACTGGTGTTTATTTATCAATCGGAGCAATAATCATTATTCTTTTATTGCTGATCCTTCTATTGCGTTAATTTGGGAGGTATTTAAAAAACTGAAACGGTTTATTGCGGCTTAAACGCATGCAGAAAACGAATTCTTATCTAATGATTCTCGGCATTGGTTTAGCAAGTCTATGTTTGGGATTACCTAAGTAAGACTAATGAGGCAGTGTATTAAATGAATAGAGAGTACGTAATTTTACAGGCTCGTATAAAGTTATCCAATATAATAGCGTTCTTCGTGATTTTCTAAATCACCGATTTGCCAAAGGTCAATGCGGTTCAGGAATTCTTCTTTGAAGTGGCAACCAGCGCTACTCCTACTATAGCTATTATTCCTCCAGCATATGTAGGCCATCCATACCATTTGTTTTCTGTTTTGTTTACCTGGATCGGACCTGCGTCAATGATGTTTTCTTTTTTAGGGATCGAAACTCCTTTAATAATTATCATTAGGATACCGATTGCTATTAAGATCCAACCAACTGCTTTCATAAAACTATTTTTTAGTTAATGGTAATATAAGCAAATTAATTGCGGAGATCAAAAGTCTTTATCCACAATATTATTTTTGAATTTGATTGCCTCTTTTTTATAAGTTATTTTTCTCGATGTAATTAATGACTCTTTTGCTTAACTTGACAAATATTTTTAATCAAATGAAAGTAATTTATAAATCATGATTCCACATTTCAAAAGATTCGACAAAGAGGATATTCTTTCGTTTACACATCTCCGAAAATATGAAACAAAGCTCGGCGAAATAGTCAAATGCGACAACAAAGGAGAGCTTGAGAAAATTATTTCTGAAACAACGGCCCGGTATATTATTTTCGGTATTCCCGAGGATGTCGGAGTAAAGGCCAACCTGGGAACGGGTGGCCCTGATACGGCGTGGTCTTCTTTTCTTCAATCTTTTTTAAATATTCAAAGCAATGATTTTTTAAGTGGAGAAAATATTTTTGTCGCGGGATATTTCGATTTTGACGATGCACGAAAATTAATAAATGTAAACGCAGCAACGCAGGAAGAAAAAGTCACCGCCTACCGCGCGCTAGTGAAAAATATTGACAGCGCTGTCGAAGAAATGGTAAAACTAATTACGGTTAATAATAAAATACCGGTCATCATCGGGGGTGGACAAAATAATGCCTATCCCGCTATAAAGGGTGCAGCTAAAGGTTTGTATAAAGCTGAATTGATACAGCTTGCCCAAATCAACTGTATAAATCTTAGTGCGAGTACGGGCTTTCAACCAATTGAAGGAAGGCATTCTGGAAATCCTTTTAGGTACGCCGATGAAGATGGGTATTTGAATAAATATTGTCTCATTGGAGTTCACGAAAATGATATGTCCCAAAATGTTTTGGTAGATATGACAAACAATCTGTTCATGGACTACATTACCTACGAAGATATTTTTATTCATGAAAAAAAGAATTTCATTCAGGCAGTGGCGCATGCGACTGGTGTTACAGAGGATAATTACACTGGCGTTGAGTTTAACCCTTCTTCAATCGAAGGAGTTTTAAGTAACGATGCACCTGCGTGTGGAATCACAACATTGCAAGCCAGGCAGTATATGAATTTTGCGGCCACTGATTCTAAAATTGCATTCCTCCATCTTTGCGGAGGTGCTTCCAGACTAGAAAATGGCGAAATAAGTTCGTCCACCGGAAAACTAATTAGTTACCTGGTCAGTGATTTTTTAAAAGCCCATGACAGGATGGGATGAGACTTAATTTCACCAGTGAATGAACCATTCTACATCGGTTATATTTCTAAGTCCAACTTTGTGGTAAAGCAATAAATAAAGAGAATTTCTATTCAGCCTAAGAAAAGTTTTGAAACCGAAGAAGAATTCACTACACAAAAAAAGCCGCTGTTTCAATGGAAACAGTGGCTTTAAAAGAAATGGAATTCTCTATTGTGGATTTAAATATTGTGCGTAAGCGTACCCTTCGACGCCGCTATCTGTTTTGATCAACCACCATTGATCATTGGTTTTGCTTTCTACTGTTACAATTTCGCCGTGTGCTGCTTTACCGACAATTTCCTGATCTGTCCCCGGACCTTTGCGCACATTGAGGTTTGTACTATCAGTAGTTACCGTTGCTTTTGACCCCGCAGATACAGAGACATTTACATTCAAATTCAGATCGCCGGCCCGGTAATCCGGATCTATCTGATTGTATATATCCCAAAGTTTATCTTTAGTAGCACCATCAGGTGCATCCCCATCGATGTGTAAAACATTCCCCTGTTCACTCACCTGCAGATTGCTGATTCCTGAAGTGTTTGCAGTATCAATAAGTGCTTTATATTTATCTTGAAGTGCTGACATGAAATTTTATTTAATAGTTAACTGATTATTGATTTTTGTTGGATTCAGAGAGTTTAATGACTGCATTAATCTTTTCAGATCGGCTCGTTTTATGCTTCCTGTCAGGGTAATTTCGCCATTATTGACGGCTGCTTTTACCGTAGGAAAATCTTTAGTCGCATCCGTTACGCCTTGTGATAGAGCACTGTCGGGGCTTACGGTTGGTGCGGGCGGCGGTGGAGGAGGCGGCGGTGTTGTTAATAAATTGTTGACCACAGACTTAACGCCCTTTATGCCCTCAGTAGTAGTGGCAGCCAGATTTTTGCTTGCATCATCTTTTACTTCACCGGTTAAGGTAGCCACGCCATCAGTAACGCTTGCCGTTGCGCCTGTGCATTCAGGGGTTGCAGCGAATTTTTCATTGATGTTTGCCTGTATTTCCGAGTCTTTGGGTTTACAGCTAAAGAATAGAACAGATGCCGAAAGAAAAACGGCGATAAGTGTTTTAGACAATTTCATGATTTATCTATTTTAATAATTAATAATAAAATGAATGTATTACAAATAATGTTCCGAAAAAAATACGCTGGACCCTACAGATGCTATTTTGTCCAGCTTAAACCTAAGAAGAAGGGCGACGAAGGGGAGGAGCAACAAAGTAAATTCAAAAAAGTGCACAAAAGCACAGAGATATTTAAAAGTGATCAATGGAAAAAGCACCAGGAATACCTAACGTCTGCTGAAGGCATAAATTAGAAATGTGTAAATCGTTGAAAGTATTCGTTAGCCTGAAAAAAAAATAGAAAGACGTAAAAGATTTCGTTAAACGGGAAAGTAACCGAATATCTATTGCGGAAAATACAACCCTAACAACACGAAGCCTCTTTTTTATTGGAAGAGGTTATTGTGAACGAAAAATAAGAATTATCAATATTTGTTGGTTTACTGTGTTCCTGACTTTTGATGTCACAACTCTTTTTATAGATTGTTTTTTTTCGATTTATTTAATGGTAAACCAAGAAATAATCCAAATTATTATTTATCTGAATTTAAGGTTATAATGAATGCATTTGTCACAGGATTTATTTCATCAATTCACAAACTGATGGTCAAGTCCTCTGAAATCAACTGGCACCAATTTGCTCACACCCAACTCCTGCATCGTAACGCCGTAGATTACGTCTACAGATGCCATAGTCATTTTATTGTGAGTGACAATGATGAATTGAGATTCTTTGCTAAACTTCCGGATCATTTGTGTAAGCTTACTTACATTCGCATCATCCAGTGGTGCATCTACTTCATCGAGGATACAAAAAGGTGCTGGTTTTATCAGGTAGATAGCAAATAACAGTGCGATTGCCGTAAGTGTTTTCTCTCCTCCACTTAACTGCGTAATGCTGGTAGGCCTTTTGCCTTTTGGTTTTGCCACAATATCAATTCCGGTTTCTGCAAGGTTGTCAGGATTTTCTAGCACCATGTCCGCGGTGTCATCATCAGTAAACAAGGCCTTAAAAACATTTTTAAAATTATCTCTTACCTGGTTAAATGTGTCGAGGAATTTTTGATTAGCAGTAGTTTCTACTTCCTGTATCGTTTGCATTAAAGATTCTTTGGCTGTAACCAAATCTTCTTTTTGCTCTTTTATAAAATCATATCGTTTTTTCATTTCTGTAAATGCCTCTATAGCGGTAGGATTTATTTCACCCATATTTTCCAGGCGCTTTTTCATACGATCGCTTTTTTCCTGAAGTTCTTCCAATGGCGTTTCTGTCGTTCTTTCTTCATCAAGAATGGTATCCAAATCCACTTTAAATTCCACACTTAACCTTTCCTTCATTCCGGCAAGATGAAGTTTTAGTTCATTAAGTTTATCTTTTATTTCAGTTAAGAGATGGTCAGTCTGTTCTTTTGATTTTTGTTTGTGGCGCAACTCGCTTTCCTTATCGTTCAATTCATTTCGCAAATTGTAATATGCCTGATCCGCTTCATTTAATTTCTTTTCTTCCAAATCTTTCTCTTTCATTAATTCCTTAACGGCTTCTTCCAGGGTTTTTAACTCCGAACTGGTTATTGCAATATTTTCACCGGAATCTTTTAACTGTATCGCGCTGCTTTCAATTTGTGTACTCAAATCTTTAAGCTGCCTGTTTTTAAATTCAAGCTCCTGGTTAAGGGAATTCACCTTACTCTGCTGACGCGTGAGTTGTAAGTTATTGTCATTATATCGCCTGTTTACTTCGTTGTAATCCTCTTCAGTCTTCACAAAATCGTCACCCGCGATCTTCATTTTTTCATCATGCAGTTCAACTTCGTCCTGCAAACTAGTTAACCGCTCCCGCGTATCACTTATGGCATCCCTGTTTTGCTCCAGTTGTTCATTCATTTCTTCGATGCGATGCGAAGCCACAGATTGCTGATGTTGTGTATTTTCAAGTTTATTTTGAATAGAATAGGAGACATTGATCAGCTCGTTAATCGCTTGCTGTGTTTGTTGAATCGCATTTTCTTTTAGCTGTTCGTTAAAGGCGATTACCTCATTAGATTTCTGACTAATGACTGCTTTTAGTTCATTTACTTTCACCTGTTGATGAGAAATTTTTTCTGCTAATTTCTCCAGGTTTTTAGCCCGTCCTATTTTTTTGCCTTCAAACAACCCCACACTTCCGCCAGTCAGCGCATATTTCCCTTTTACATATTTACCCGTTTTTTCGAGTATTACATGGCCGTTTGAGTTCTGCAACGCTTCTTCGTTTTCAGCAATAAAAACATTGCCTAAAAGATAGTTGGCAAGATGGCGGTATTTTTCATCAATCTCTATTACACTTAACGCCCGTATTGCATTCGGAACATCTGCAACGGAAGAATTTGCAAGAGAATTTAATTGATCTAAAAGAAAAAAGTTTGCTTTGCCTTTTTTATTTTCATCTAGGAGATGAACAGCCTTCATTCCATCTTCTATATTTTCAACAACATAATAATTAAGATAAGGTTCCAAGACGTTTTCAACCGCGGCGCGATATTCCTCTTTTACATAAATAATATCAGAAAGGATAGGTGCGGTATAGTTCCATGACTGATTATTGTGAAGAAATTTTACGCTTTCAGGGTAGCCTTCCATTTTATCAATAAGGCTTTTCAACAGATCGTGTTCGTTCTGCCTCGAATCTAACGTCCTGTTTTCTACCGCTAGTTCGCTTCTTAACTTTTCGAGTACGGCCTGGGTTTCCAGAATCTGTTCCTTAGTAAATTCATTGTGCTTTTTCAGTTGATCTAAAGCTTCTTTCTTTTCATTTAATTCGGATTCTTTGTTTTTTTTATCATCTTCCAGTTTTAAAATCGCTTCCGTTCTCTGAGCTTGTTCCTCTTCAATTTGCGCCAGGGATCGTTGAATATTAAAAATGGACGTATCAGCAACGGCGACTTTTTTCTCAGCATCAAAATGATTACGTTGCAATTGCATTTGTGTTTGCCTTAATCCATCAACCGCATTTCGTTTTTCATCAAACACCAATCTTTTTTCTTCCGCATTTTTTCTCAGTAATTCTAATTGTTCCTTTTGTTCCGTTAGTTTTATTTCTTCGTCGGATATTTGCTGTTTGGTAAAATGAACGCTTTCTTCTATTCCTTTTAACTGACCTTCCGCTTTTGATAAAAATTCTTTCAGTCCCGTTTCTCTTTCAGTAAGGTGCTGCAATCGCTGCGCGCTTAAGCTCTTCTTGCTTTCTTTTTCTAAAAGAGAATTATTTAATTCGTTAAACGTGTGTTGTTTTTTTTGCAGGGCTTTTTCTTTTTCAATAAATCCTGCCTTTTCTTTTTCAATTGCAGCTTCTTCGGTAGCGATCAACGCTTCCAACTCAATTCTTTTATCTGTTTCGGACTTTTGCTGCTCATTCAAGTCCCGGTACGTAATATTAAAACCATCCAATGCTGCCTTGGCAAGTTCAATACTCAAGTCTCGATAAGTCGTTTTGATTTCAAAATATTTTTCAGCCTTTTTCGCCTGGCTTTCTAAAGTTTTTAGCTGGTTGTTTATTTCGAATAAGAGATCCTCAATGCGCGCAAGGTCCTGTTCGGTAGCATCAAGTTTCAATTTGGCCTCACGTTTCCTGGTTTTGTAAATAGAAATCCCTGCGGCCTGTTCCAGCATTCGACGGCGGCTATTGTCTTTATCCTTAATAATATCATCCACCATGCCCAGTTCTATGATGGCATAACTATCTGTACTAATGCCGGTATCCATAAAAAGATTATGAATATCCTTCAGGCGGCAGCTTACATCGTTTAGCCGGTATTCACTTTCGCCATTCTTATAATATTTGCGGGTAACGGTAACTGTACTGAACTCGGTGGGAAGCAGATTTTTAGTATTTTCAAAAGTAAGGCTTACTTCCGCAAGCCCGCTGGCGCTTCTGCTTTTTGAGCCGTTGAAGACAAGACTTTCAAGGTTTTCGCTTCTAAGCTGGCTTATTTTTTGTTCGCCAATAACCCACCGAATACTATCGACAATATTACTTTTTCCACAACCGTTTGGACCTATAACGCCGGTAATTCCCTGGTCAAAATTTACGATTGTTTTATCTGCAAAACTTTTAAATCCTTTTATTTCTAAACTCTTTAATCTCACGATTTCTTTTTTTTATTTTCTAAGATCAACACGTTACTTATGCTAGCAAGCAAATATATTAGTTATGTGAGTAAGAACGCTTCTAGAATCGACTGAATCACCTTTACTTATTCACACATTTCTAACAGAAATTATGGTTTTAGCATTTAGTTAAAACTTGCATATTTTCATTTATATGTAAACCATTATCTTTGAAAAAAAATTTTTAAAAAGATGAAAAATATAATTGTTCCTGTAGACTTTTCTGATACATCGGTAAATGCGGCAAAATATGCAATTGAAATGGCAAAAAATATACCTGATGCCGCTATTACGCTATACCATGTTTATAGCAAGATTAGTATTTCAGCCTTGACTTCAAAAGATGAAAACTCAAGACAAATGATTACAGAGGCTGAATTAAAAACTTTAAGAAATAAATTAGAAAGCGGGTTTGAAAATATTAGTTGTGTGGCAGAGTCTGGATCTCTTGTTGAATCCCTGGCCGAATATGCATTAGGAAACCACTCTGACCTGGTGGTAATGGGAATTACGGGAAGTTCAAAACTTACTCAGGTTTTCATGGGAACGAATACCTTAAATGTGATTCGCAATATTTCGTGCCCGGTTATGATCATTCCCCCAGATGCGAAATACACAGGCATGAAAAAAGTTGTTTTGACATCAGATTTCCAGGATGTGTCGCGTACTACTCCTTTTGCCTCCATTAAAAAGGTTCTCGATCTTTTCAAGCCGAAATTGGATATTTTGAACGTAGACAGTGAACATTTTGTAGAACTAACGCCGGAGTTCAAAATTGAAAAAGGAGCCATGGAAGATAAGTTAGGTTCATATGATCCAGAGTTCTCTTTTCTCCGTGCGTACGATTTCCTGGAAGGTATTAGTAGTTTTGTTGAGTTAAGGAATATCGATGCAATAATCACCGTGCCTCATAAACACACTCTCTTTAACCAATTTTTCGTGACAAGTACCACTAAAAAATTAGCATATCATAGTACTGTTCCTATTATAGCAATACCTGAATAAAATCGATTCAACAATAAAATTCCTTAAAAGCCTTTAATCAAATTAGAGGCTTTTTTATTAATCCAGCTATTCGAAGTTTGTGAATTTCAAATACATAAATTTTCATTAAACAATAGTTCCGGGGGTTGGATTTTTTTATTTCCTTACCATATTTAGCATCAATAAGGTTTCAGTAATCATTTTTGCATTGTATTCCATTGCAAGTTGTTTATGATTGACGGCGTCTATAACTGTTCCAACAAGACAAAGCCCCGCAGTAAAAAAATATAAAATTCCCATACCGATGTGACCGACTACAAAGCGCTGCACTCCGGCAATACCTACAAGGCCTAAGAGACAAAGTATCAATATAAGCTGAGGGTCTTTTCTCTTAGAACGGTAAATCATGCAAAATTGCGAAAGCTCATCGTCGCTGAATCCTTGCGTACGCGAATTAATACTGATCAGTTCTTCGGGAGTAACATCATACAAATATTTTAAGATCATAGGATTGATAGAATTAAAATTATTGTCCATAACAGTTGATTTTAAAATGATAAGATAAATGATATCGGGAAAGACGGAATATTCTTAATAAGATAACCGCAAGAGCGAAGATGCCTAATGGATGGGCCGAGAAAGAAGCGCGTAAATCGCCATGAAACAAATAACTAATGGAATGACCGATGCCGCATCCCGGGCAGAATGAAATGCCTATAAATTTAAAAGGACACAAAGAATAGTGCGTATTCGATTGCGGATCCATAAAAGCAAGTAGCGACAACGCGATAACCCATGCGCTCAATTCAAAATATTTTTGAAACAGTGCCTTCACCTTTTTTAATTTGATTTAAAGATATTTAAAATGGACTGATTAAAAATTGCCACTAACCTTTTTTTTAATGAAATAGAATGTAATAGCCAACAAAGAAACTTATTAAAGAACTTTTATGTTGTATTTTGATTATATAGAATTGGAGAATAACTTGACAATAAACGAATCTTCAATGCTGACTTTGATACTGCTTTCAATGATAAACGCAATCAATAAAATCCTTTTTCTCCTTCTTTAATTAGTTACATACATTTGGATTTTTTTATCATTTAAGATCATTCAAATGAAATATATATTTCTGTTATTGTTGCTTTTAAGTTCCAAAGCTTATGCGCAGGTATTTGTTGCAAAAGACAACAATGGAAGCGAGCAGACAAGTGTTTTGCAGGCGGCATTTAATGAGGTGTCAACTAAAACGGTTTTGATAAGTTCCGCGGATATTGTTATCAACGGAACGCTGAATATTCCCGAAGGAAAAATGTTGAGGTTTGAAAATGGATTTTTCTTAAAAGGCCGCGGCGTAATTAACGGTGGTAATTATGATGCAGACTACCAGCAAAAGTTATTTGATACTTCGTTGACTATAAATCCACGATCGGTGAACCAATATTTTTCCGTAAAATGGTTTGGCGCTAAAGGTGTAGGCAAGGATGATTATGGGCCTATTGAAAAATCAATCAATACCTGCATTAAAAACAACATTCATGTATTGTATTTCCCAGCCGGGAGTTATAAAATTTCTTCACCGTTAATTATACGAGCCGCAGATAATTCAAAAGCAGGAAACCAAAGAGCGTTTTGCACACTTGAAATTTTAGGTGAATCTTCATTCTGGGATAGCAATCTTGGAAGTGAAATATTGCCAATGTTTAATAATTCTTTTGCAATTGGAATACAAAATGGTAAAGGCTGTAAGATCAGGAAGTTGAAAATTATAGGACTTTTTACCCCGCCGTCTTCACGAAATACGAAAGATTTTTACAATATGCCGTTCGATAAATTTCGCGATGGCAAATGTAGAGATAGCAGGTATTCTCCTTACGCCGGAATTGTTATTGATCCTTTTACAAATCTTCCGTCCAATCCGCTTCCGCCCGATGGTGGATATCCATCGTTGACAAATTATTATGGTAAATCAGCCAAATTACAAGCCCAATCCGGAAGCACGGGCACAGAACTGGAAGAATAAGTATTTCCGGATTTGTGGTAGGCATTTGTTCATCGCCGAACGGACAAACACGCAACGCCGAAATAACCATAATTAATAAAGTGCAGTTTGCTAATTGTAAACTTTGTATTTCAGGCGGTCAGGACCAGGAAAAGGGAAACAGGATTTCGAATATCTATTGCTGGGGTGGCACTCATACCATTTTTGGCACTGACCTTTATGGCGGCGCACGAATGGCAGGCAATTGGAACATCGATCATGTAAATATCGCGGGTGGGGTAGTGCGCTTTATTTACAACGATCAGCATGGATATTTTCCAACTTATATCAGTAATGTATTTGCAGAAAGCCTGGGATCTTTCGGTACATTCAATTCACAACTTGCATGCGAAGTTTCAGACTGTTCATTTGATTTCGCCTATCAAGGCCAGGCCGGAGTGCAAACTTTACTCAGTTCATATGGTCAAAATATTGTCTTCCGGAGTTGCAATTTTCGTTATTATGGATCTAAAGATACGTTGTTGATGAAAGGGAATTGTGTGTTCGAGCATTGCTATTTTTCAGGACCGGTAACCGGAAGATAAATTACTTGGATGAACGCATTAATCCGACATTGGAATGACAAAATCTTTAAATTCTTCTTTTTGGAAGATGTAGGTAAAATGCCTTTGCATGTAGTCAGTAAACAAGCAAATAATCTGTTTTTCTATTTTAATTTTGGGAACTATATAGGAGTTGGGCCCAACTAATATATAGTTCCCTTAATTTTTATCTAGGAATTCTTCTAAAATTGTATAAGTCTGAAATTCATTTAATTCACCGTGATAAAATCTGGCTTGCTTACGAATTGTGTGTTGGATTTGAAAGTAAGATTCGTTATAAAACGTACGCCAAAGAAATCGTTATAAAAGTTTCTTTTAGGGAAATAATATAATCTCATCTCGATCGTGCCGAATATTAAACTTGGATTTCCCGTCCTTAAACCGACGCCTAATGAGTTGAGTGCTCTGGTATCCCCATTATAGGGTGAGAAGGCGCCGACATTTGCAAAAACAAATGGAGCAAAGTGAAATCCAACTAATGACCAGGGACTAAAAAATTCTGACTCTACTTTCAAAGTTGTTCTGAAGTTGCCGCCCAGTCGAAGGTTCCCGTATTCGGGCCACGCAAATATACTGTTTGGGTATAGCGGAGAATTCAAGACGGTATGTATTTGCTGCGCGACATCAAGGTTCAGAAAAAAGCGCTGTTTCCATCTTGTTCCGATGGCCTTTAAATGATCAAAATATCCAAGACTTCCAAGTAAATTGATATCCTCAAAAGTCTTGTCGTTAAGATATCCTTCGGCCCGTATATTGAAACTGATGTAATTATTTTTATCATTAAACTGTGAACGTTGGTAATCGAAAGCAACAAAAGGCCGGTGCCTGCTTTGCTTAATCGTGAAACCTGATGTGAAGCTCATAAATAAGCCTTCAGGAATGTCCTCATTATTGCCAAAACCGTATACGTATTGGGTTTTGTAAAAGTTTTGACGGTAAAAAGTCAGTGTAGCAAGCGCAGCAGATAAATCAGGATATTGCCAGTAGTAATTATCTTTATATATTTCAGGTACATCTTGAAACTTTTGATTGATGAGCCTTATGCCTATTAGTTTTCGCAATTTTTTGGCTTCTTGTTCTAACGTAAAATCTTTCCAGTTGATATTGTACCCCAGCCACCCGTCCGCATTATAGTAACGGTAACGGACAACCGCGTTATAAATTGAATCTGAACTGTAAAAGTTTCTCGTAGAATGGTACGAACCATCCAATTCATAAACCCACTTCATATACCTGTTTACCAAAGGCTTTGAAATGCTGGCATAATACCTGTTTTCTTCCTTAGGACCAACAAAAGTGGGATAAAAACTTTGATAGCCGATTTGGCCATTAATAAAACTGCCGCCGATATTTCTGCTATTGTATTCGCCACCGAAGGCAAAATTATTTTTACGCTTATTATCGTATAATGCATAAATGAAAGCAGCGTTACCGGTCCCGGCAAAATTTGCTTCACCTACCCGCACATTCGTCTGATTGATGCCAATAGTATTTATTACGGCACCTAGCGAAAAGAGGTCTTTTGTTTGCACCACGATGTCCGCAGAATCTGAACCAGCTACAGGAATTACCTTAATCTCCGCGTCTTGCAAATAGGTAAGCTGTCGAAGGAATGTTACATTGTCCGCCATCATATAAGGGTTCAGCCGTTCACCCTTACTAAAAAAAAGATTGTTTCTGATAATCCTCACACGAGTTTGATGGTGCAAGTAGTTAGCCGCTTTTGTAAGGCTATTATTAAGAAATTTGGTCGTGTCTCCGATTATAACACCAAATCGAAATGTTTCTACAGAAATATTCCGTATGATCATTCCTTCGTATTTGTTGAAAGCAACCTCGTTTCTTTTTAGTATGTTGACGCGATCCACGGGGGTTGTGTCTTTGCTAAGGCCACGCATCATCTTTTCGAGAAAATCCTGTCTCTGTGAAATAACCTGCGCCCTGTTTTTTATGGTAGTGCTGTCTTCATGAACTATAGAAGTATCCTTCTGTGCCAACAATGAAGAATGCAGTGAACAGAAAAAAAAAGCAGCAAAAAGAAATTTTATGGAATATTTCATCAGGTGTTTTCGTATGACACTATAAAAATAATTATTAAACGACCGGGGATAGCCTTATCCTTGCAATCTTTTATTTATTAAGTAAACAAAACTTTCGTTAAGTTTTTATGATTGAATCCAGAAATAATTAAGTGAAAGATAGTTTTATTGCTTAAAAAATTACTAAAACAAAGCGCTCAATTTTTCAATAACCTCTCTGCTAAACGAAGTTGCTTTTTACCTTTTCAATAAAATCCTGTTCTATCATTTTTTTTGCCATCAGAATCATATTATTAAAAGCGCCCGCAGTAGAAATTCCATGCCCGATTATTACAGGCTTGTTTACGCCTAAAACGGGAACGCCTCCATACATTTCAAAATTAAAACGGTTGAAATATTCATCATTTATATTTCTTTGCTGAACAATATCATAGATTGATTCAGCGAATTTTAACAGGATGTTTCCCGTGTAGCCATCGCAGACATAGATATCTGCTTTATCTTTTAAAAGATCGCGGCCTTCTACATTTCCGATGAAATTGATCCCTTTGGTTTCCTTTAGTAAAGGATAGGCGGCCTGGCACAAAATATTGCCCTTTCCTTCTTCTTCACCTACATTGATCAATGCAACTCTTGGATTATCGATATTTAAAATATACCTGGAAAATAAAACGCCTAACAGTGCAAACTGGGATAGATTTTCAGGTTTACAGTCGGCGTTTAAGCCAACGTCAACTAGCAGCGCAAGCTTTCCATTATCTCCGGGAATATAGGCACCAATGGCAGGACGTGAAATCCCCGTGATCGCTTTAATACTATATAAAGCGCCCACCATCATAGCCCCGGTATTGCCCGCGCTGATAAATGCATCTATCTTGGATGCAGCCAGCAAATGGAATCCAATTGAAATGGAAGATTGTTGTTTTTCTTTAAGGGCTTTTGTTGGATGCTCCTGCATTCCAATAACCTGTGAAGCATGAACTACATTGATGGCAGCTGGATTGATGGCAAATTCCTGAATGAGCGAATTTAATTTACTTTCATCACCGATTAAGGTCAGGCTTACATCATCACTGTTTTCAGATAAAAAGAGTTGCACGCCTTTAATAGCCTCTAATGGTGCGTAATCACCTCCCATCATGTCCAATGCAATATTCATAGTTTAGGGTTTAACTTGATATGTTCGGATAAAAATAATCAGTTAATTCCAATTATTTCTTTTTCATGCATAAAAAAATCCAAAGATGAATTTGAGCATGATCAAATTCTTCTCTGGATTGAGTAAAAACTTTAGAAGAGATTTATAAAGCCTTAGCTGGGGCCTTTTCTGAAACTACTTTTCCTTTATAAAATAATTTTCCTTCGCTTGTGTGTGCGCGGTGACGAACGTGTGTTTCGCCAGTGGTAGCATCCACACTCAAAGTAGGAGCATCTGCTTTATAATGTGTTCTTCTTTTTGCACTTCTTTGCTGACTGTGTCTGCGCTTTGGATTTGGCATAACCGTAGATTAAATATTAATTATTGTTTTTTCTTAAATTGTTCTAATCCTTTTTCCAAAGGATGATTATTTTCAATGGTTGTTGATTTCATTTTTTTTAGCATCGCTAACACCTCTCTGTTGCATTGTGGACCGCCCATCTCTTCTTCGCTGCACATCCTCTGGTTAGGAATGCTCAACATTACAAATTCGTAAATCCAATCGGCCAGGTGAATATGGCTTTCTGTTCTGGAAATATAATATACGTCAGGATCCTCTTCATTTTGATTCATCTCGTCCGGATTTTCCACCTGCTTAATGACGAGATTAAATTCATCCCAAAGATCCATCAGTAAAGGATTACCACATCGGTCGCAGGATACCTTTGCACTTCCCCCAATCTCAAACTTCAACATCATAAATGCGTTGTTTTTTTCGAGAAGGAGTTTTATGGAAGCGTCACAGCTTTTGAAGCCAATATCATCTGCCTCTGTATCCTTATCTGCTGCAAAGAACTTGTCATCTACCCGGTAGTTAAACTCATGGATTCCAGGTTTTAATCCTACAAAAGCTATATCATATTCACGCCTGTTTCCCATTACAACTTATTAAAGGGCTGCAAAGTTAAGGAAACTCAGCCAAAATACTCTAAAAAAATGTTACATTTTGAATTTCGGACATAGGATGTTTAAAGCGCCAGATAAAACACCAAATCTCTCATCAACAAAATAGTAATTTTTTCGAGAAGTGTTTTTATATCATAACTTTATTTTTTTTTAATAATTTTTAAAAGAAATCCACAGAGAGTTCAGGCACGTGCCAGGGAAACAATTTCGTATGATGAAAAAAGGATATTTAAGTAAGGGTGGAAAGTTTTGGAAATGGGTGATTGCATTTTTTTTTGTGTTGATCATAAAATTATTTTCAGCAAATAAAATTTGGGTAGAAACATTTTACACCAATAAGTTTTATTCTTTTTTTTCTAAAATACAGCGTATTATTTTTGGATGGATACCTTTTAGCCTTGGGGATATTCTATATTTGATAGCAGGTGGATGGCTTCTTTGGAGGGTGATCATGAATGTTCGATCGTTGTTTGGAAGGGAACTTACCGGAAAGTTAGTTGTACAAAAGCTAATTCATGTTACCCTGACTTTTATTATTATCTACATTGTTTTCAATATTTTTTGGGGGATTAATTATAACCGAAAAGGCATTGCCTATCAATTACAATTAAACCAATTAAAATATGACTCGGCGGACCTAAAAACACTTCAAAATCTTTTATTAGTAAAAGTGAATAATTCCAAAATGTCGGTCGTGCATAACAACGAATTATATCCTGATAAAAGAGATCTGTTTAAAGAAGCGTGGATCAGTTATGATAATGTGGAGAAAGAATTTCCGTTCCTTCAGTATAAAGACCTTTCGGTAAAATCTTCATTCTATGGATGGCTTGGAAATTATCTTGGATTTACTGGGTACTACAATCCCTTCACCGGGGAAGCGCAGGTGAACACTACTGTTCCAAAATTTTTGCAACCATATATTGCTACGCATGAAATGGCGCATCAGCTTGGATATGCCAAAGAAAATGAAGCAAACTTTGTAGGATATTTAGCGGCAGTAAATTCTCCTGATTCTCTTTTTCATTATTCTGCTTACTTCGATCTTTTTTTATATGCAAACAGAGAGGTGTATTATTTTGATTCGGCATCCGCAAAAGAGGCGAGACAAAAATTAAATCCATTTGTAAAAAAGGATATTGAAGAATTGAAGCAATTTGACCTTGCACACAGAAGCGTGATTGAACCCGGCATTACCTGGCTTTATGGGAAATTTTTAAAGTTAAATGAGCAGCCGAAGGGAATGCAATCCTATAATGCTGTGGTAGGAATGCTGATCGCCTATTACAAAAAATATGGCAAAATATAGTAGGCATTTAATAGCTCCAGCAAACGAACAAATAAGGTGAATTTTTATTTATGGTTCAATCCCCTCACTTCACGCTCAAGAAGACCATAGAATTTTTTTGGCACATTTTTTAATACTTCCAACACAAAAAAGTACAATTATGAAAAAGTATATAGTTGTGTTTGCAGGTTTGATCTTCTTTTCAAGCTGTGTGGCAAAAAGGTATTTGACACAATCGCAATCGCAAACCGCGCAATTAAGGGAAGACAGCACTCAGCTTGCCAAGAAAAATTCCTCAATGGAGGCAAGTATTTCCTCATTAAATGCTCAGATTAATGATCTGAATAACAAAATAACAGATCTTGATAGTCAGAACAGTCAATTAGGCGAACAAACTTCAGCGCAGCAAAATAAATTGTCGCAAAGCCAACAAGACCTTCAACTTCAGAAAAAAAAGTTGGAAGAATTGCAGAGTTTGCTGAGTCAACAGAAAAAGGCATCAGAGGAATTGAAAAGTAAAATGGATGAGGCGTTGAAAGGATTTAATTCCAGCGATCTTTCTGTCTATCAAAAAAATGGCAAGGTATATGTCAGTCTTTCAGAAAAATTACTGTTTCCTTCCGGCAGCGCGGTGGTAAATCCGCAGGGAGTGGATGCATTGGCAAAGCTTGCAGCAGTGTTGAACCTGAATGCAGATGTGGCAGTAGATATAGAAGGCCATACTGATAGTATCCCTATAAGGGGCCGATATAAAGATAATTGGGACTTGAGTACTGCTCGCGCGAATTCTATCGTCAGGATACTTGTAAATAATTATAAAGTTGATCCGACCAGAGTCATCTCATCAGGGCATAGTTCTTACGAGCCAGTGGCTTCCAATTCAACGGCTGAAGGAAGGGCGAAAAACAGAAGAACGGATATTATTCTCTCGCCAAAGTTGGACGAAATGTATAAGTTACTTAACGGGATGCCGTAGACGATATTAAAAACGTTACCGGATTTGGTGTGAACTTAAAGGGTGTATTACGTTTTATTGTTTTTGCTCCATTTTCTATTTATTTTTTCCAGGATCGCATTGAGGCCCGATAGTGTGCCGTTAAAATAATAGTTCTTTTTAAAATAGGGGAGAACACTTTTGTTGACGATTTTATATTTATCGTAATCTGACAAATAAGTGTCCAGTCCAAAGTCGCTACTAATGTAGATTGATTTGTAATCTTTACAAATGCAAATAACCATACCGTTGCTTTTGGCAATTTTTCCAATGCCCCATATTTTTAACAACCGATAAGTAAATTCATTGAATTTATCTTGTGACACCATATTTGAATCAACCGTAACGATCGCGATTTCGATACTTGTCTTTTTTTCAAAATGCTGGATCATTGATTCCAAAGAATCTTCCTGTATTTTGTCATACAATCCTTCAAAATCATTGACCCAGCCCACGGCAGCGGGCAAAGTGTCCCAGATGGATTGCCGGTACACACTTAACTCAGCAGGAGTCATTATTCTATACGGATTGTAATTTGGAATATTCTGCGCCGTGACATTTGTCGCAAAAAGAAATAAAGAAAATATGTAGGTAAAAAATATTTTCATGTGCTGATTAGTTTGGTTAGGACAACTGTAAAAATAAATAAATAATCTTGTTGATTATAATATAAAAAAAATTTATTAACTGCCCAATTCCTATATCCGAAAATGGAGTAACTTCATTGGTGTGAGTAGCAGGTATTTTAAATATTGAGAGATGGCTAAATAATATTAATAGTATGGTAGAGAGGAAAGAGATCTGGCAGCGTGGTCAAATAGAAAATGTTCCTGCTTTGTTGCAACCTGTAGCCCATGCGCTATTGGAAGTAGGAGAAGAAATTCATTATATTATGGAAGATTTCCCGGAAAGTCTTTTGTGGGAAAAACCAGTGGGAGTATCGTCTCCGGCTTTCCATTTGCAACATATCAATGGAGTTCTCGACCGCCTTTTTACCTATGCGCGGAAAGACTTGTTGAGTAAAGAGCAAATGCATTCTCTTTCGCTGGAGGGCGATGCAGAAAATAATTCCCGATCAATGAAGCAAATGATTTCGGATCTGGATACAAGAATTTCTTTGGCGTTAGAAGAATTAAAGCATGTGAATGTTGAAGCCCTAAGAGGTTAGGGGAGTGGGTAGAAAGCAAATACCAACTACAATGATAGGATTGTATTTTCATGCAGCCGAACACTCGATGCGTCATGTGGGCCAGTTGTTGGTAACGGTCAAGTTTCTGAAATTATCGGCAGAACGGTGCGAACAGTAAACGAATATTTTTCGGGAATTTCTATTTTCCCTTTACAAATATTTAAATGCAAAGGCTATGACGGCATAAATCATAGTCATTATAAAAATTCCTTTAGCCGTTTTATCGCGATAGCCATTGACGTAAATTGTAAATAATATGGCGTTTGCCATTAACGAGATACTGATAGAAACTGTGATTAAACTGGGATTAAACTTCATCCATTGTAACATTTCTGAAAAAGAAAGATCTTTAAATTTTACCAATTTATAAATAAGAAATCCTATCATGGGAGCGATAAATCCTAGCGCCAAGCCGAAAACGAAATTGTCTTTTTTGAAAATCATAAAATATCCCAGTTTTTTTCAAGTTCTTTTTTTAAGGTATAGTTGGTTAGATCAAACTGGACAGGCACCACACTTACGTAATTATGTTCCAACGCCCACACATCAGTGTCTTCTCCTTCATCAAAATTTACAAATTCGCCGGTAAGCCAATAGTATTTCCTTCCATGCGGATCAAGTCTTTCATCAAAATCTTCATCATATTTGGCATAAGCCTGTCGGCACACTTTAATGCCGTTCATGAGTTCGAGCGGTTTGGCCGGAATATTAACATTAAGCAGAAAATGCTTTTCAAATGTTTTTCCCAGAACACTCTTTACGATTTTGTGCACAAAATATCTTGCTGCAGTGAAGTCGGCTTCAATGCTGTAATCAAGCAATGAAAAGCCAATAGATGGAATACTTTCTATCGATGCTTCCATGGCGGCGCTCATCGTTCCCGAATAGATTACGTTAATAGAGTGATTTGCACCGTGATTGATACCGCTTAAGCAGATATCAGGTTTTCTGTGAAGAATTTTATCTACAGCGAGTTTTACACAATCGACTGGGGTTCCGTTGGTTTGCCAGGCTTCTGCACCTTCGAAAATATCATTTACCCTATTGAGTCTTAAAGGCACACCGATTGTTATAGCATGTCCCATTCCACTCTGGGGTTTGTCTGGGGCTACTACCACTACATCGCCCAGATCTTTCACAGCATTTACAAGGTTTTTAATACCTGGAGCGGTTATTCCGTCATCATTGGTAACTAATATGATTGGCCTCTCTTCTTTCGTTTCAGTCATTAAATTCTTTGGGTTTGTTTTTTATTCTTAATACTTCGTGCATTCAGTAACACGATTCACCATTCAAGATTGATGATTCCATCATTCGCATTCTACCATCTAAACCACGGTCTGGCTACTGCTTCTCTAAACGGCCACGGAATAGCAATTAGTATAATTAATAAAGCGATTCCAAAAAATAGTAATGTTTTTCTGAATTTTGCTTTGGAGGTAGTTGCCTTTTTTACGGATACTCTTCCTGCATGAACCAGAATCCATGCTATAATCATCATCACACTGTGCTCCATGGTAAAGAACCTGACCATTGGATCCTTCATGCTTTCGCCAAGATGTTTTAAACTTTCAAACCAGCCGTTCGTAAAATACAGAATCAATCCAATCAATAATTGGATGTCCATAGAAAGCATAAAAAAGAAATTGCTTTTGCTATCGGCAGATGAATATTCCCTTTTAGAAGACAGGCCCGTTAAAGCGCTTACTACTGTCCAGAATGCGAAAATCAAAATAAGCCAGCGAATTAAACTGTGTAATATAAGCAGAGTTTGCATGAGAATTGTTTTTTGCAAAAATAAGGGTATGAGTTCAAGTAGCAAGAAACAACTATGTAGATACTCGACGCTGAGGACTTAAATAAATTTATCAAAAGAAATGTCCCGGCTTAATCAGTTGTGGGTATTCTTTTTGAAACTGTTTTATTTCGGGAATAGATACATGCTGCACATACATACTAGCGGGATTTTTTTCGATATAATCCTGGTGATAGTTTTCAGCATTCCAAAATTTTGTAATTGGCATCACCTGAACAGCTATAGGTTCGCTGTATTTTTTAGATGCCTGTAATTGCCTGATATAATTTTCTATTTGTGCTTTTTGAGCATTATTATCATAGAATGCAATTGAACGATATTGCGTTCCAAAATCAGGCGACTGTCCGTTTACTGATGTAGGGTCCTGACCTGCGAAATATACTTTTAACAAAGTTTCATAAGAGATTTGAGAAGAATCATAATACACCATCACACTTTCCGCATGGCCAGTGTTACCAGTCTCTACCATTTCGTAATCAGGATTTTTTGCCGTACCTCCTGCATATCCTGAAACCGCTTCTTTTACACCTTTCACACTTTCAAATAAAGCTTCTTCATGCCAGAAACAACCAGCAGCAAACGCAGCATGGCTATATTTTGATAGATCTGCTTTAGTATTTTTTGTTTCAACTTTATTAGAGGCTTGCTGGGCGCAGGAAACAAATCCGGTAGCCATCGATGCTATAAAAAATAAGGTAATTAAAGATTTCATTTTCATTGTTTCCTAAAGGTACGGTTTAAGAGAAAATGCGGTTGTTAAAAAAACGTGAGAGAACAGTCTAAAAAAAAGGGACTGAATATTTTTTCAACAAGGAGCGTAAAAAAATAAAAACATAAACCTTACATTTGCGTCTCTTTGCCCGATAGTATAATGGTAGTACAGCAGATTCTGATTCTGCTTGTCTTGGTTCGAATCCAGGTCGGGTAACTATCAATAAAATGGTACTATTAGTATCATCTTTTGATAAAAAATATGACTCCGTAGCTCAGTTGGTAGAGCAATTGATTCTTAATCAATGGGTCCAGGGTTCGAGTCCCTGCGGGGTCACATATTATCAAGCAGCTATGAAGTAAAATTTATAGCTGCTTTTTTATTTGATGCAAACAGATTCAACTATTCATTAAAAACGTATATTATTTTCCCCGAAACTTATAAACAAGAATTTTACAGAATTGTATTTGGTAGCATTGTAAATCGGTAGTTGTAATTCTTGTGACTTTATTTGCTTTTTTCATTTAGAGGGATTTGTCAAAATTAGCATGATAATGCGAAATATAAACTGCTTGGGGATTGGTATATCTATATAAAAGTAATAAAGGGAACGCAGTTATGGATAGTCTTTCTGACTCAAATAAATTGTGGGAAATGCATGCAATGAATTAGTACTATACTTCTGGCCTTAAAGTTCTTTAGCAAGTTGTTATAACTTCGATGGTTAGATATGAGATTATCTTGAAAAGATAATCGTAGCCAGTAAAGCCGGGCTGATTAGCCCGGCTATCCCTTTTTTATTTAGAATAGGTATTAAAGTAACAAGGTTTTTTAACGGGGTAAAGCTGGATAGATCTTTAACTGATCAAAGTAACAAAATAAGTAATAGCACAATGATGATGATGGCGCCAACTGAAAGATAAATGCCACCATTAGATCTGGATTCGCGTTTCATGGTATGTAGCTCTTTGCGCAAAGCCTTCTTTTCTGACGAAGACATGTTGGATCTATCCATGTTTTTAATTTCATTGATCCTTACGACTAAGGCATTAGAGTTTGCTGATCCAGATGCTGTTGTGTTCACTATACCTGGATTGTTAGCATTGCCGGCAAAGGAAGTCATTGGAATAAATGTTAGTGACAGGCATGCTGTCATTAAAACGAGTGTAATTTTCTTCATTTTATTTTATTTTAGATTGATTTATTTCCCTGAATGACTCTCAGTAGTATTGCAATTATTGCAATAACTAAAAGGATGTGAATAATTCCTCCAGCGTGAAAACCCAGAAATCCAATTGCTCAAAGTATTATGAGGATTACGCAAAAGTATAAAGTAAATTTCAGATGATGTTTTTTTTAGAGATGAATTTTAATTTTATTTTTTTATTATATCGACTTATAACTCCAATTACAACTCATCAATAATCCTCAATATTTCTTCTTTTGTTTTACCTAACTTAACCTGAAGTCTTTCTAACATCTCATCCAGTTTACTTTCTGCGATCAATAAATCGTTATCTGCGAGGTTACCAAAGTTTTGTTTTAATTTACCTTTCGTTTCCAATCTCCTTCTAATTCCGTTAGAGATTTCATGTTTTTATTTTAAATAAAAGGATCATTGATTTAGGCCGCAAATGCAAAATAGATCTTTGATTATACTAATATAGTTAGGAGTTTGATTGCCAAATATATTAGTTATGTTTTCAACTTTAAATGCGATTTAATTTCAGAAGCAGTTTGCAGGTAATAACAGTTGCCTGGAATATCTTGCTGAAATGAAATGGAAAGATGGCTTCGTTCGTAGAAGATGCCAATGCACTTGTTACACTAAAGGATATACTCTTTTTGCCAGACGGTGTAGGGAATGCAGGTATAATGAGAGTGCGACACCTCATACGGTATTCCATAAGCTGAAATTCAGTATACAAAAGGCTTTCAATAGTGTCTTCCGGTATTCAAGAAAAAAAGGTATGTCAACTTTTGAACTAGCCAGGGAATTAAGTATTACGCAAAAGTCAGCGTGGCTGTTTCATATTAAAATTCAGCAAGCCATGGCTTCCAGCGGTAAACACTTACTTACCGGCGAAGTGCATATTGACGAATTTATTACAGGAGGTCTAGAGCCCCTTTGCGGCTTAAATATGTTATTCTATAAAAAATTACTATGACAAAATTTTATCTTTTCTGTTTTGCTTTTTTACTACAAGGTAATGTAAAAACACAATCCCATTTATACACTTTTACGCTTGAAGGAAATATAAATGTTGATACAGGCAAAATGATATTATTGTCTTTTGGTCAGTTGTATCCGCTTAGTAAAGACCATCTTGAAACAGCAATCGTAAATGGGAAATTCAGTTTTACCGATTCAATTGCTTATCCTTGTGCTTTTGATCTAATGGGATATGTAGGCACTGAAAGGTATATTTCTAATATTTTTTTTGTTGATAGCGGAACGCAAAAAATTACTTGCAATATCGACTCCTTAAGAGAAACACCTGGAATTGATAATGTAAGCATGAGGGAATTCAGAGGCCCCTACAAGGAATATAATGTTCCCGTTGATAATGCATTTTCCAATTATTACAATAAAAGACACAGCCTAAGGCAGAAATACAATAATAAGCTCCCACTTTCCATTTCAGCGTATCTTTCAGATGAGTTTGACTCTGTACTTACCTATCGCAATATCGTTTTATTAAGCTATGTAAAAGATCATCCAAATTCCTATGTAGCTTTTTGGAATTTAGTCGGTTGGTTTGGATCTACTGGTTATGAGCCTATTTACGATTCGATATATGATCATCTTTCGAATTCAATAAAAAACACCTACGCCGGGAAAGAATTGGCTAAGAAGTTACACTTGGCATCAATAGTAAGCATAGGAAAAAAGTTTCCTCATTTTTCATTCCTAAACACAAATAATAAAAACGAAGCATTATCAATTGATCCTCACAAAAAATATACCTTGATCGATTATTGGTTCAGTCACTGCGGGCCATGTATAAGCGAGTTTCCTGAACTCAAAAGCTTATTTGAAAAGTATCATGATAAAGGATTTGACATAAAGGGAATCTCTGTAGATAAGAAGGAAGATGTGAATGCCTGGAAGAATGTAATCAAACAATACCAACTTCCCTGGAAACAATACCTTGATCTGAATGGTCTTGAAGCAGTTAAATTAAATATACGTGAATTCCCAACAAATTTTCTCCTAAATGAAAAAGGAGAAATTATCGCGAAGAATATCGAACCGGATCAGTTAAAAAAATTATTGGAAGATAATTTGGAAATAAAATTTCCAAGTCATGCTTCTTCTTCGATAGAAAAAATTAAATAAATGCGCCTTGTTTCGAAAGTGCGGTCTGTGATAAATAGAACGCCTGTACAGCTTTTCAATTTCATCAAAATAAAAATCCAAAGTATTTATTGCTTTACTGTATTTTTAATATTCGGTTGATGCACGAGAAAGTATTGGTGGAATTAAATTTCAGTTGATAATTAATTAGCCACATAAACTGTATTAATTAATGTTTTTTATAGGGTTTAATAGATAGGGGATGAGAAGAACAATTGATCAAATATTCTGAGTAAAAATATTTTTTTTTAAAAAATATAACTGTCATGATTAAACGTACACTTCAAAATATAATATATGCATTGGTCCCAGGTCACTGATCCATTTAATAATTTAGCGCTGTCCCTGGTGGTTGCTTTAATGCCAATCCTTTTTATATTCTGGGCTTTGATTATAAAAAAAATGGAAGGTTATAGGGCTATTTTATTGGCCACTTTAATTGCGGTTTTGATTGCTATTTTTATTTATGGTATGCCGGTTAAATTATCAATCCTCGCACTGGCGAGTGGGGCGTTGTATGGTATATTCCCAATTTGCTGGATCATTATTGCCGCTCTTTTTTTATTTAATATAACTGTAAAAAGCGGACAGTTTGAGATTATTAAACATTTTATGGCATCTGTTACCTCTGATAGAAGGTTACAAGCTCTATTGATCGCTTTTTCTTTCGGGGCCTTTTTGGAAGGAACCGCAGGTTTTGGAGCACCTGTTGCTATAACTGCTGCAATGCTTGTTGGTCTGGGTTTTGATCCACTCTATGCGGCTGGCATATGCCTTATCGCTAATACTTCTCCTGTTGCGTTTGGATCTATTGGAATTCCTATTACTGTTGCATCCCAGGTAACATCAATTCCTGAAATGGCTATTTCACAAATGGTTGGAAGAACACTTCCGATAGTATCTTTAATACTTCCATTTTACCTGGTAGTTTTGATGTGTGGAATAAAAAAAACACGCGAAGTTTTCCCTGCTGTATTGGTATCCGGATTATCTTTTGCTTTAATTCAATGGGCATGTTCTAATTTTCTCGGTCCAGCCCTGCCCGATATTCTTGCCGGTATTGGTTCCATAATATGCCTGATGGTTTTCATGAAATTTTGGAAACCAAAAAATACGTGGAGGTTTGCCAATGAAGCGCCGCATTCAATTAAGGTGGAGACAAAATATTCAATGGCCCAGGTAGTTAGAGCCTGGTCGCCATTTATTGTTTTAACCATCATGATCATCGCATGGGGATTGCAACCAATAAAAGAATTTTTAAATTCTTTTGGACAGGTAGTATTTCAATTTCCCGGGATTCATGATGCTATTATAAGTGTAGATGGTAAATTAATACCGCATGTTTTTAAATTTAATTATCTGTCTGCGGCCGGTACTGCTATTTTTTTATCAGCCATCATAGCAATTCCATTGATAGGATTGAGTTTTAAAAGTGGTGCGAAGGTATTTATAGCAACCCTGAAACAACTTCTATATCCAGTGATAACTATAGCATCCATATTGGGTTTTGCTTCTCTTGTAAATGATTCAGGAATTATCTTAACGGTAGCTCAGGCACTCGCAAAGACCGGATATTTATTTCCTTTCTTCGCACCTGTTCTTGGATGGCTGGGTGTATTTATTACAGGCTCGGATACTTCTTCCAACGCATTATTTGGAAAGCTTCAGAGCGTTACTGCCACTTCTATCGGCATAGATCCGGTATTAACTGTTGCCGCTAATACTTCAGGAGGAGTTATTGGTAAAATGATCTCTCCCTCGTCTATTGCAGTTGCTGCAGCAGCCGGTAATCTTGTAGGAAAAGAATCGAAATTGTTCCGGTTCACCGTTAAACATAGTTTCATCTTGTTAACCTTCACTTGCTTTATTGTTTTAGCACAAACGTATTTATTCAGTTGGCTGATACCCACCTATCATTTAATGACTTCGGTTAATGCTTCAGTGACTCATGATTTCACAACAAGTTATATATACCTTATTGCGTTAGGAATAATCTTGGGTGCTATAGCAACAATAATCATATTAGGGTATAGAAAGAAAATCATAAGAACCGGATGAGCATTACAGGCTGGCTAAAAGGGCGATCCCTGTTGTTGTTGGCGTCCCGCCAACAATCTTAAAGCCGATTCTATAAAGTCTTCCAATTTTTCGTAGTTCCACCTTTCCGCCGTGGCGGAAACATACTGACAGCAACTCTTTTATTATTCGAACATTCTCAGGATAGATGAGGCAAATTATTTTTATATTTATTCCAATTTTGCTTTTGACTTATACTTTTTATAAACCTGCAACTACTTGCATAAAGTCGTTTCTGCTCCAATGGTCTGTAATTTTTCCATCTTTTAAAATGTCAATTTCAATTACGTTCAATACTACTTTTTTCCGTGAAGCTTGTTTTCCCATAAATTCATCTTTATGAGTTCCCGTTATTGTTTTTCTTAATGACACCTTATTATCTTCACCCAATACTTCAAAAATTTCTATTTACACATCTGAAAAGCCTTTGTGAAATGCGGTAATGAATTGTATCATTACGCTTGCATCTGTTGGTGCATTAGTCGGTGCTGTATGATTGACAAATACGTTTGCTAACAGTTCTTTTGTGATTTCTGTATTTCCTTTCGCAAAAAATTCATTGTTGAATCTGATTATTACTTGCTTGTTTTGTTCTACTGTCATTTATTTCCTATTTTGATTTTACTGTTGTTTTAAAGATTCTGCTTGTGTGTTTTGATCACCTATAATTAAGATTAGCAATGGTCTGGAGGTTTGCACATAATGGTTCACTGCTTGGCGTTTGTAGCGATAAATTTAGCACAAAATTGAATAGAAGCATTACTGTTCAATGCAGCACAAAAGTTTAATACTAGCACTTCACCCGCCATAACCAAAAAGATATTGCCAGCAAGGCCTTTTGTCGTCTATTTTGTTTGTCTGCTAAACGCTGCGTAAACTTGCAAACCCCTACGGATAAGGGGTATAAATTACGTTTAATCATACCTGTTATAGTGACGTTGTCATGAAAAAGTAAAAAATAGTTTTCGGAATATTTTTTTTTATTTCCTTAACAAAACTGTGTTTTGACTTTTCTACTTTTGAATTCTCCGATTAAAGACAACCGTTGTTTTTATTAGTGGCTGTCACCATTTTTTGATATTATGCCAACAAAACTTTTTTATCGCCGACAAAGCAAATTGCAACATTTCGTTTTCTCTTTTTTAGCTGTCTTATTTTTGACGCCGTGCTACGCACAAAAGGGAAACAATCATCCAAAGTCCTCTTTTACATCCCACCTGATGAATCTTGAGGAAACGTCCAGCCAGCCTTTTCGTTATACTACTTCGTTGCATAATGGAAATGAACAGGCACAGATATACCAGTTGGAAGCCCTTGTTCCGGAAGGATGGAGTACAATTTTCCGGGCCGAAGGAAGCGAGGTGTCCTCTCTTAGGGTAGACTCCGGGAAGACGGAGAGTATCACTATTGAGATCAATGCATCGCCTGTGGTGAAACCAGGAAAATACAATATACCGGTTACTGCCTTTTCCGGCCGGGATACGCTCAGCCTTGAACTGGAAGCTGAAGTAAAAGGGACTTATGAGGTAGAGATTACTACTCCTACCGGCCTCCTGAGCGACGACATTACGGAGGGCTCAGCAAAAGTGATCCAGCTAACAGTAAAGAATACAGGCTCACTACCGCTTGATGGACTGGCGCTGTCCGATGAGGCTCCTGTAAAATGGACTGCCACGTTTGATCCGGCAAAACTTGACAGGCTCGATCCGGGCAAAACACAAGATGTAAATGTTACCCTA
Source organism: Hanamia sp. (assembly GCA_036509585.1). GTDB lineage: Bacteria > Bacteroidota > Bacteroidia > Chitinophagales > Chitinophagaceae > Ginsengibacter. The sequence continues at coordinate 28,328 of DATCFI010000290.1, forward strand.
AATGTCCCGGATAAAACGATTGCAGGCGACTACGTCACAAAGTTTACAGTAAGAAATAATTTTGCCAATGCAAATACTTCGTTTCGGATGACAGTGACCACTTCATTACTTTCGGGATGGATTGGGATACTTTTCATACTGGTGGCATTGGGACTCGTATATTACCTCATTCGTAAATACGGAAGAAGATAATCGCTATGGAAAATCCTATCATCGAACTGAACGGATTGACTAAATTCTATGGTTCCGTAAAGGCCGTCGACGATCTGAATCTTAAGATAGGTAAAGGCGAAATCTTCGGGCTGTTGGGCCCTAATGGCGCAGGCAAAACGACTACGATTCTGATGATGCTGGGATTAACGGATCCTTCTGCCGGTACCGCGCTGATTTGTGGCGTGAATGCGACTACGCATCCTATAGACGTAAAGCGCAGCGTAGGTTATATGCCGGACAGCGTAGGGTTTTATGATAATATGACGGCGTTGGAAAATCTGATGTATATCGCAAGGTTGAATGCAATTCCCGAAGAAGAAATAAAGATACGTTCCCGTGAAACGATGGAACTGGTTGGGTTGGCAGGCGAAATGGATAAGAAGGCATCTGCTTATTCCCGGGGAATGAAACAGCGACTTGGTCTTGCCAGCGTGCTGATTCGTAAACCGGAGGTGATTATATTGGATGAGCCTACTTTAGGCATTGACCCTAGTGGGGTAAAAGAATTTTTATCTTTTATCCGCCATCTGAGCAGGGAACAGAAATTGACGGTGCTCCTTTCTTCTCATCACTTACACCAGGTACAGCAGGTATGCGACCGCGTAGGTATTTTTGTAGAAGGAAAAATGTTGGTAGAAGGAACCATTGAAACGCTTTCCCGAAATCTATTCGGAGAAGAATCTTTTACAGTAGTCATCACCGTTAGAGATTCCTTAAACAAGTCGTGGGCGCCGATGAAAGAACTGGAGCAATTGGCTGCTATCAGGAAAATAAACGTTTCCGAAAAATCAGTTGAGTTTTCATGCACGGAAGATGTGACGCCGGATATCGTGCGTTTTTTTGTAGGAAATGGGTTGAATGTGATGGGCGTACATAAAAAAGAATTCGGGTTGGATGAAATTTATGAACAATATTTTGAGAATAATCTAAAGAAAAATATTTCCGATGGAAAATCCGGCGGTTTCTTTCAAAAGTCTTTTTTCAAAAGAAGTAGAACACAGGAGTAGTCAGCGTACTGCAAGTCCGTTTGCCGTGATGGTGAACAAGGAAGTGGCAGATCATGTCCGTAGCTGGCGATTTATCATCATGGTTGGTTTGATCGTATTGACATTCTTGGGCGCTATGTATGTGTCGTTGAGTAATATTTCCGTTGCAGTCGGCAACCTGAACGATCCTGATCATCTTTTTGTATATCTAAAATTATTAACTACAACAAACGGAACGGTTCCCTCATTCTATGTGTTTGTTAGTTTTCTCGGTCCGCTGCTCGGCATAGCGCTTGGTTTTGACGCTGTGAATGCCGAACAGAATAACGGCACCTTAACGCTTCTGCTGGCGCAACCTGTGTACCGTGACAATTTTTTGCTGGCAAAATTTATGAGCGCGCTTATCGTCATCAGCGTTCTTTTTCTCAGCCTCTGCCTGCTGATGATTGGAGCCGGGCTTATTATTACAGGAGTACGCATGGAACCGGTAGAATTATTTCGGATTCTTGGTTTTGCTGTGTTGAGTATTTTGTATGTGGGCTTCTGGCTTAGCCTTTCTATCTGCCTGTCAGTTGTTTTCAAACATGCGGCTACCTCCGCAATAACAGCAATAGGAATTTGGCTGTTTTTTACGGTTTTTTACTCCCTCCTTATTAACATAATCCTCGCAGCCGTGTTGCCTGACAAGAATCTTCTGCAACCCGATGACCTAGTGGCCTACAACAATTTGCTGATGAATTTATTAAGTATTGCACCCGCGCAATTATATACGGATGCTACTACTACAATGCTAATGCCTTCAATAAGAAGTCTGGGGCCAATGACAATGGAACAAATGGCGGCAGCCATACCATCACCTTTACCACTAAGAGAAAGTTTTATGATTGTTTGGCCGCAGGTATCAGGGCTTATAGCAGCAATAACAGTTTGCTTCGCCAGTACCTATTATCTCTTTATGCGCAGGGAGATCAGAACCTGAAGGTGAATCAGAACTTTGCTTTACACACAGAAATGCCGCATCGCTTTTCTTTTTTATTTGTAATAAATAACGCGAATCCTAAATTATAATCTAACGCTATCTCCAAATAATTGCCAATCAAAATAGGTGTGAATTTCAAATCGTCGCTTTTGTATAATGTGATCAAAGTCTGAATTACGCGCCCTCGCTGAATTTTATGGATGCGCCGATTCGCATGAAAAGTTTGTAAATGATTTTGTGGCCGCATGGACAAAGGTGATGAATCTTGATCGCTTTGATCTTACCTGCTTAATGCGCAGCGACCAATTGAAATAAATCTAAATTTAAATGAGAAAGATGTCCCTGCAACGGGTTATCTTTTTTTGTTTGACTTTTCGAAATAATGAAATCTTAGTGAGGTTGTCGCTATCAAAGTGTTTATAGTAAATAGAAAAGAAACGTTTCTCCTCTATTGAAATAAAAATCACCCAAATTTCTTCCTTTACTGTATTTTCAAAATCCGGCGAAGAAGCTATTTCGCAAAATCATCTGCCAATTTATTTAATTCTTCCACGCTCAGCGTTTTATTATTTGCATCTATTACTATCCTGTACCGAAACGTAACAGACGCTCCCTTTTTCAACTGAAGGTTTTTAGAAGATTTTCCATTGGTAAATACTTTTTCACCGAGCGGATTGGCTGCAAATAATCCGTAACCGCGTGCGTGCCAAAATGTAGGATAGTTGGGGTTTCCCGGATGGTCAATAATAGCTACACTTATGGAATCATTTCCCATTTTGCCATACACTTTACACCATCTTCCTCTTGTGCTCCATGCGTCATCACCAGTCTTTCCTTCACTCGTGAGGTAGTTTCCGTTCGCTATGGCGTCTGTTCCTCCTTTTACGATAGTTACATTACCATTATTATCTTTAAATTCCTGGTCTTTGGTATCCGGTATCTGCAATGCGTGTGCGAGTCTCATCCCGTACATGCCATCCTTTGCATCATTGAAGTTAACGAGTGTATCTGCTTTTAAGGTAGTTTTTCTATCTATGATCCTGAGATGTTCCGTACCACTGAATGTTAGTTCGGTGGCCTCTTCCAGCAGAATATTTTTTTGTTGGTTGGTCCAGTTGGCATGATACACAATAGTTCCCTTTTTCCCGCCCGATGTTTTAATAATGCGATCCGTTCTTATCCATCCATACAGGTGTTTTTTGTCTTTCGGTATCGCATAAGAATTGTTCCAAAAGTCAAGGCCGTTCACATTTTCATAATTAAACCATATACCCAGGTGATGCGGATGATCCGTAGGTTCGCCGGGTTCAGGATTTAACGGAAATCCCCTGGTAACAATTTTTCCATCGGCAGCATGCACCGGATACAAAACAGGTTTTTCAAGCGTATTCGGGTATAAAAAACTGGTGAATGGTTTATCATTTATCAGGACATCAATTTTATTTTCTGTCGAAGATTTTAAAATTTTTACAGTCTCATTTTTTTGAGCAAATGACATAGCAACACAAATCATAGCAATACTATTTAGCAGAAGATATGAAAAGATAGTTCTAGCTTTTTTTTTCATGACTAAATTTTTTTTGTGTAAAAACCTCACAGGTTTTCAAAGCCTTTGAGGTTCATTTTGAAGTTTAAAAGATAATGCCAGATCAAAAAATGATTAATATTTAAAAACTTTTCCACCCACCATTACTTCCTGCGTGTGTTCATCAAATGTAGCTCTCAGGCCCGTATGCGATGCCGCAGTGGTCATAATGTTGGCAATAGAATGACTGTAACCTGCTTCCACAGGAGCATGTGGTTGCTTACGGCTACGAACACATTCCATCCAGTTGCGTACATGGCTGTCTGTTAGTGAGTCGCCGCCGGTGTTTGCTGAGGTGACCACTTTTTCCGCTTGTGTTAGACTAATCTCAGGTAAAAGATTGGGTTGCATGTGCATCTCATCGGCAAAACGTTTTGTGAGGCCTCCTTTTGGAGAAATCTGATTGGTAATAAGATTTAACTCTCCTCCATTTGAATAATAAATTTCTGCCGGATTTTCCGTTTCGTTATCCATACGCGAAGAAAAAGAAACCTGGAAACCTGTTGTCGGATCATCTGCCGGACCGTAGTCGAAAACTGCTGTTATGGTATCCCAGTTTCTTCTTCCATCTTTCCACATGTAGATGCCTCCATTGGCCACTGCACTGCGAGGATGTTTCAATCCACTGAACCAATGCACCGTATCTATCTGATGGCTCATCCATTGACCGGGCAAGCCGGAAGAATAGGGCCAGAACAAACGATACTCCAAATATTTTCTTGGATCAAATGCTTCATATGGCCTGTTGATTAACCAGCGTTTCCAGTCGGTATCTTCTTCTTTTAATTGTGCTACCAAAGCAGGCCTCCGCCAGCGCCCCGGCTGATTTACATTCCAGGTGAGCTCTACCATTTTTATCGGGCCAAATTTACCTGATTGGATAAAATCTGCTGCCGATTGATAGTTGGCGCCCCTACGTCTTTGAGATCCGATTTGTACAATTTTGCTGCTTTCTTTTACTGCTTTTAATGCGGCACGATTATCTTCCATCGTTTCTGCAAATGGCTTTTCACAGTAAGCATCGCAACCCGATTTTACGGCCTGTATGCAGTGCGTGGCGTGTTGAAAATCGGAGGTGCTGATGAACACAGCATCTGCCAGTTTTTTATCATATAGTTCTTCATTGTTGCGGCAGGCTACTATATCATGATTCATTTTGCTTTCCAAAAAGCAACACCTTGTTCTCTTCTAACGCTCCAGATATCTGACACCGCAACCAAATCAAAATTCAACTCTTTATAATGATTCATGAATGATGGCGCATGAGAACTCCTGTGCCGGTCGGAAAAACCTATAACGCCAACCCGTACACGGTCATTGGCACCTATAATTTTTCGGTAACTTTTAGCGCTAAATGCGTTAGCGCCAACGTAAACACCGGCTGTAGCCAACGCCGTTTTTTTGATAAAATCTCTACGTGAGTTTGACATGATGCAATCGTTTTATTGAATTGAAATTAAAATTTTAAACAAGTCTTAAAGCTATTGAATTTTTTTGAGTTTGAAAGTAAGTTTATTCTTAGATTGAATAGAATTACCAGCGTTACGCTACAGAATAGCTTGAGCACTTTTATCTATTCTGATATGATCACTGGGTAATAAAGGCGACAAATGTGGAAAAACAAAAAGTAAATAAAAAGCACTTTTGCCTTTAAAGGTGACGTGTGATTTGCTGGTCTCGTACTTTTTCTGTTTTCATCAAAATGAAAATCCGCTTAATTTCTTTTCTCACTAGTGAAGAGGAAATTATTAGGAGGAGACCGTCAGACAAACCTTTTAACATACTCTTTCAGTCTCTATCGAATAACTTTACGTAGCTATATACTTATGTTGATTCTTGAAGTAAAACCTATATAAACAGACATGAAAAAGATTTCTCCCTATTTGATTGTAATCTTATTACCTATATTCAGCTATGCTTGCAATAGCCAGGTCGCCAGCGTTAAAAAAGACAAACAATTTTCAGAATTAGCGAACACAGCAGATAACACGCCGCAGGAGCCACCCAAAAATCACGGAACGATGGACACGGCTACGTTTGCTGCAGGTTGCTTCTGGTGCGTTGAGGCACAGTTCAGCCAGCTGAGCGGCGTAAAGAGTGTAACTTCAGGATTTACCGGTGGCACCGTAAAAAATCCGACTTATGAAGAAGTTTGTACTGGCACTACAGGCCATGCGGAAGCCTGTAGTATTGTTTACGATCCGTCTGTAATTACTTATGCTGAATTGCTGGCCGCATTTTTTACTGTGCACGATCCTACGCAACTGAACAGGCAGGGCAACGATGTAGGTACGCAGTATCGCTCGGCTATTTTTTATCACAATGCTTCGCAGGAAAAAGAATCGGCATATTATATCAAAAAACTAAACGATGCTAAGGCTTATAAAAATAATATTGTAACCACAGTACAGCCTTACACTGTTTTTTACAAGGCGGAAAATTATCACCAGGATTTTTATAATAAGAACCCTGAACAATCTTATTGTAAATATGTGATACAACCCGAATTGGAAAAATTTCGTAAAGTGTTTAAGGATAAATTAAAAAATCCATGAGATAGCGTGGCTGAGGTGGGTGTGCTGAACTTGTTGTAATGGCCAAGGTCCAGATTCAACCAAAATATTTAATTGACGAATTAAAATTATGAACCAATGAAACTTTCTGTTTTCTTAGCAACTTTTTTGTTACTATTTTTTACTTTTACAGGATGCCAACAGCATATTGACGTAAAGCAAAAAATGGCGGTGGAAGGACATGAAAACAATCCTTATTATTCCAACACCGACACTACAAAACTTAATGTAACCAATGCGGAGTGGAAGAAAATTCTTCCGCCTAAACTATATGCGGTTGCAAGGGAAGCTAATACAGAACAGGCTTTTACGGGGAAGTACTGGGATAAAGATCCCCGGGGTACTTATTATTGCGCTGTTTGTGGAAATAAGCTTTTCAGGTCGGATGCTAAATTTGCAAGCACTTGCGGGTGGCCAAGTTTTTTTGAATCTGCCAGGAAAAACAGCGTTGTTTACCGTGAGGATAATTCGTTCGGCATGGACCGCACGGAAGTGATTTGCGCCAGGTGCGGTTCTCACCTCGGACACATTTTCGACGATGGACCTGCGCCTACTTATAAAAGATTTTGTATGAACTCGGCTTCTTTAGACTTCAGACCTGACGGGAGTCCAATAGCGAAAAATTAAAAGTAGATACTTTTGTAAGGCTGCTTGCGCAAAATAAAAAATCACTGTTTTTTATTGCTTTATTGGTTTGCGTCAGTTGTCACAGGTTAATATACTTATGAAAAAAGCTATAATTGTTGGCGCATCATCAGGCATCGGAAGGCAGCTGGCCATTTTATTGGCAGAAAAAAATTACTTCGTTGGTATTACGGGAAGAAAAAAATATTTACTCGAAGAAATGCAATACCAATGGCCGAAAAATTTTATCATTTCTGATTTTGACATAACTAATACTTCTATTGTTGCCAAAAAGCTTGAGGATTTAGTTTCGGCACTTGGAGCACTTGACCTGCTTATTTTAAGTTCCGGAAAAGGCGATATAAATGAAAGCCTTGATTTCAATATCGAGAAGGAAGCATTAGATTTAAATGTTGCCGGGTTTACTGCCGTTGCAGATTGGGCGATCAATTATTTTCAAAAAAAACAAAAAGGGCATTTGGCTGCAATTACTTCCGTAGCAGGAATTCGTGGAAGCAGGCAAGCGCCGGCCTATAACGCAAGCAAAGCTTTTCAAATAAGTTATTTGGAAGGGTTGAGGCAGAAGGTAACCAAACTAAAACTGCCCATCATTATTACCGACATTCGTCCAGGCTTTGTGAACACAAAAATGGCAAAAGGGAATAAAAGATTTTGGGTTGCAACCGTTGAAAAGGCTTCCAGGCAAATTCTATACGCCATTGAAACGAAAAGATCAGTTGCGTATGTAACCCGGCGTTGGAGGTTGATAGCTATTCTAATGCGGCTTTTGCCAAGACAGATTTATAAAAGGATATAAAGAATGGTGAGAGAAATCATTTCGATAAGAAAAAAACAGACTCCATCAATTTAGATCAAAATTAAGCGGAACAAGTTTTTATAGTTTACAAGCTCTTTCGTTTGGATAAAGAAAAAGTTTTTAAAAAAGGAATCTTGATTATTTGTTGGTTTACTGTGACCAAATAGAAATGACAAAGTCCACAACATGGATCTTGCGTTTATGATGCCTGGCCTGCATATCCTCATCTTTTGCAAGCAGCAAGGCTATCGTAAACGGCATTTTTTGTGAGACAAATTCATTAGCCCGTCCACCGTTCAAATACATTATTTACCCTCCACCATTTAAATACATTATTTATTAGCCATGTATTAAAAAACGAAAATTCTTTTATAGTTTCGCAAGAAAGCATAATTAATTTTTTAAACAACAATCGTAAAAACTGACAATATCTACTATGAACATTAAATGCAAAACATTGTTGCTGGCGGGGGGATTTGTAATTTTGGCAGGAGTAGGATTACAAGGATGTTCCGCTACTTCCAAAAGCAAAACTGACACATCCAAGGGCAAAGCTAATACACCAAATGGCAAAATTGCTGAGAGTGAAAAAATCGATACCACACGAAGCCTAGCACCATACTTTGTACAGTCCACAACCTCAAAAAAGACGCCAGATGCTGATGGATTTATTCAGCGTTGGTTACTATTAGAACCAATTAACAAACCAATCCGTAGCAATAGCGTTTTTACAGACACCTACATAAGAGCAGCATTTGACACCCTGTATTTTCCAAACCAGTTTACTGTTGTTCCCAAAGACGGAGAACAGGTAAAAGTTGGAGCACAGGAACTAACATGGCATGCATTGGACACTAAAAAATTCGATGCTAAACTATTTCGTTTCGCTTACGGGTTAAGAAAACAGACTTACGGAGTACTGTTTTGGGCAGTAACGGTAGTTAATTGTCCGCAAGAAATGAAAAATGTGAGAATGGCAGTGGGGTCAAATTCAGCGTCGATGTGGTGGCTGAATGGAAAAGAAGCAGTGATACTTTCAGGAGACAGACGCATGGTAATGGATGATTGTGTATCGCCTCGCCTAACACTTAATAAAGGAGAAAATATAATTCGGGGAGCTGTAATCAATGGTCCCGGAATGAGTGATTTCTGTGTTCGCTTCCTGGATGAAAACGGCAATCCTATAAAGGACATCACTATTAGTAATCAATAAAATTAGTTGATCATTCTATTATGAAATTAAGAAATAAAATAATTGGCACAATATCCCTGTTTTCAGTGTTGTCAGCCAGCACAGTGATAGCACAAATCGGTAAACCATTTATACATGATCCATCAACAGTCACGGAATGTGATGGGAAGTATTATACGTTTGGCACAGGTGGAGGCGGATTGATATCCGATGACGGCTGGACATGGAACAGTGGTGCAGTAAGACCTGGCGGGGGTGCCGCGCCGGATGTGGTAAAAATTGGTGACCGTTACCTTATAGTCTATGGCGCGACTGGCGGTGGCCTGGGGGGCGGACATAATGGAAGAATACTTACCATGTGGAATAAAACGCTGGACCCAAAATCTCCCGATTTTAAATATTCAGAAGCTGTGGAAGTTACTTCATCCAATGGTGTGGAAGATAATGATGCAATAGATCCCGGATTACTTCTGGATCCAACCGATGGAAAATTATGGTTATCATACGGTACCTATTTCGGTTTCATCCGGCTTGTAGAATTGGATCCCAAAACCGGAAAGCGTGTAGAAGGTAATAAAGCATTAGATATAGCAATTGATTGTGAAGCTACAGATTTGATGTATCGTGATGGATGGTATTATCTTCTTGGCACACATGGCACCTGCTGCGATGGTGCCAACTCAACCTACAACATTGTTGTTGGCCGTTCCAAAAAAGTAACAGGCCCGTACCTTGATAATATGGGAAGAGACATGTTAAAAGGTGGCGGCAAGGAGGTTCTTGCAGCTGGCGGAACACTCATAGGCCCTGGACACTTTGGACGTACGATTCTTGGCGATGGCGTCGAAAAAATGTCTTGTCATTATGAAGCAGATTTAAATCAAGGCGGACGTAGTGTATTAGGTATTCGTCCGTTGCTCTGGAAAAATGGATGGCCAGTTGGAGGAGATAACTTCAAAGAAGGAAC
>DATCFI010000291.1:0-7638 GCA_036509585.1 Hanamia sp.
GCAGCCATAATTTTCGCTCCTATGGTGTGATATAGTAAAATATTCTTTACCTGGTTTGAAGTTAAGCTTCCAAGAACAGCGGATGTAATGCCGGCTGCTGTAAAAGCTGCGTTATTTGGGGCAAAAACGGTAAAAGGTCCCGCACCGCTTAAAGTGGCCGCCAATCCTGCTTTCTGGACAGCTGCATTAAGGGTTGAAAAATCAGGCGTACTTGACACGATACCGTTGATGGTATTGTCTGTCGAACCATTTTTGTCTTTTTTACAGGCGCTCATTGAAAATAAAGCTACAAGGGCGCTCCAAATAAAAATAATTTGCGTGAGATGTTCAATCGAAGTTTCATAAATTTTTTTTTGAAAGAGTATTTAAATAATTGTTTAATTCAGGGCAAATGTAATGTGTTAGTTATAATTAGTCAAATATTTATTATGTATCCGTTATAATTATTTGTAATCTCTTATTTGTCGCTGACAATTAAATTTTTAAATGGATTCGATTTTCTGTTTTTGAAGGAATGAATACCGGTGCTTAATAAAAGAATTATGGCTACCGCAATGGCAGTAATCTTAATTGATTGCTCACTATTCCAGTTTGCTACCGCAATGGCAATTAACGCCCATGCTCCGACCAATGCAAACTCCCGCATATTTCGGTTCCATGTGATAACTAAATTAATAGTTCCGGCGACTATAATCATAATCAAAGCCCATGCAATACCCGAAATACCGAAACCATTCCATTTCATCTTTGTAAGCCATGCTGCTACATCTGCCACCAGGGCCACACTAATCCATCCTGAGTAAAAACAAAAGGGCCACCACACAAATGCGATCTTTTTTAAGGGCAAATCATCTAATTCCATTCGAGTGTTCAAGATGATTTTGATCAGAGAAACCAGGAGTATTATCATTAGAATAACGGAAACACCGGTGTAGTCATACAGCCAGGCGATTACCCAAAGGGAATTGGCTACGCAAGAAATAATAAACCACCAACCGATTTGCATAACCGGCCATTCGTCAACCACCTTTTTGAAAAGGCCCCGTCCCTGGAAAATGACAAAAGCCAGTAAACCGAGATATATCACGCCCCATATAGAAAACGCATAACCAGCCGGAGTAAAGTAGTTATGGTATTTATCCGAAACCGTTGCCATAGTATTTCCGTTAAAAATGCCGGTATTGGAAAGATAATTGATAATGATCGTTCCGATTAAGGCAACACCATTTAGAATTTGAAATGTCTTTTTCATTGGTAAAATATTAATTGAAAAATGCAAATTGATAAATCAAGAACTACAAATTCCTGAAAGTAAAAATTCGTGATTACATTTTTCTTTACAAATAGTAAACCAATAAATAAGATGGATTTTTATTTGAACAGAAGAAAGATAAAAGATTCATGATCCTTCTTCTAAAGCATAGTAGCAAATTAAGTCAGTATGATCGTATCCTGAATCATGGAACGAAACAACCAGCATATGAATAATACAGTAAGAATTTATTTCAAATCAAACAACTTTTCCGCTTCCAGCCAGTTGTTCATTCTTTCATATTTGGTTTCATTCATATTGTGAGCAGCGGAAAACATAATGGCTCTTCCCTGGAAAACAGATAAATTAAAATCGTGATCGTCAATCAACACGTCTCCTTTCAACACACTTTTATCGCCGAAAAATATTCTTCGCTTCCAATCTATAAAAGGAAAATATTGATCGAGCCATTCATTTTTATGAGGTAAAGAATAGGGAAATTCCATAGCTGCTGAAGCGATATACACTTCAAACCGGTTGTGTAGTTCTTCCACCTTTTCGCGGCTATGTTCAATGACAGGAAGATTTCTGAAAAAATCGGGATGGTGCGGATAAGCTTTCACTATTTTACGGTTTTCTTTCGGAACTATAAAATGAAGCTTAGTTCCCCCGACATCTTCTTTCGTATATCGCACGCCAAAATCACGTTCGTACCATTCTAAAAAACGTTCTTCGGCATCCGCAATTACATCATCCATGTCGATAAGAATTCTCATAAATATTTTTATAGTAAACAAATACCTACCTGAATGACGCAGTCGGCAAGGAATTATCGTGTTTTTTATTTTTAAGCGAAGGTATTTACAAAGCGCTTAATGGTGACATATTAACTAAAACGAAGTTAAATAGATGCTTAGAAAATCCCCCTAAAAGTTTCTTTACTAATATTTCTTCGGGAACGCGTTTTATTACTCAACACATGCCGGATTTTTTAAAAAAAAATAACAGCCAAAACCAAAACTTTTGAGTTTGATAAAAAAATATTTTGAGAAATAAGTAATCACAGTAGACGAATAAATAACCATGATTTTTATTTTACCAGGTCACCGCTCATAGCATCCTATATCCGGCATCACATCTCTTGGTTTATCATCGAGGTCGTAAAGAAAAGGAGTAATCACGCCAGCATTTATCGCAGGTGCATCAGGATGATTATTAAAATGAAAATCAAAAATATTGTTGTACACATCAATGCTGTCAAACATCGGATTCTCATTTTTTATCGGAGCGATAAATGTGGCGTTGCTTATGTCGTCCGTTGCTTTATATAATACGTGATCAAACGTAACTGCGAAAGGATCCGAGCCTTCCTTGTCTATGGATATTTCATCATCTACGGTACCGCCATCGCCCCAAAAAATACAATTCTGAAAAAACCCACTTAGTGGCGCGGTAAGGCTACTCCCACCCTGAATGAATGAATTAGATATTTGCAATACAGGATTTTTATGAATAATATAGGATCCATAAGATGCCACGGTGCAGCTAATAAAGCGATAATCGCCACCATATTCTATCTGTATATTACTTCCACAATTTGAGATCAAAGAATTATCTGAATACAAAGTTGTATTGATAGCGAGAATGCCGGCATCATAGATATTATTAAGCACACACTGTGAAATACTGACTTTTGGATTGGATGTGGTAGACATATTTTGGGCAATAATACCCTGGTAAGCGTTTTGGATAATCGTATGTTTCAAAAAATTATTTTCGCTCGTATTTCTAAAAAAAATACCGGGCCAGCTTGCAGGCAGATCTTCGTAATCAGGATCAAGTCTGTCACCGGAAAAGACGACCGGTGCATCCTTTGTACCGTTTGCTTTCAGCGTTCCATCTACCAAAAAAGGGGCGGTAGCGTGTAAAAATATTTTTGTGCCAGCGGAAATCGTAAGCGTTGCGTTGGTATCTACCTGTATTCCGCCCAAAATTACATAAGGCAAAGTATTGTTCCAGGTCACACTTCCAGTAAGCGTTTGATTTTTCAAAAACACTGCATTTTGACCGTAAGCCTGTAACTGAACCCATTTAGTATTCCCGTTATAAGCAATCTGAATGCTATCGCTGATAATAAACGGACGCAAATCGGAAGAAGGGCTTGCATTTACTTGTACAAAAACATACAAACTATCGTTGGCGCTAATGTCTACATTGTCTATTTCAGCGGTGGGCGTTCCATCTACATTCATTTTAAATGGAGAACCAATGCCGCCAGAAAGCTTAAGCTTTGATAAGCGAAGTTTTTGATCGTTGTTATTAAATATTTTAAAAGATTGCGTAACAGAACCGGTCGTCACAAAAACCGTATCGAATGATAATGTATCTGCGCTGGTATATAGGCTTGCATTGGAACTGGTGATAAAAGAATCTTTTTGGCAGGAGAAAAAAATGAAAATCGTAGCCAAAATAAAGAAGAACAAACGCAACGTCCGACTTACATAACTCTGAATAGCAGTAGCGGATTTTACAGAAAGTTCTTTTTTCGCCATTCTTTTTACGGATTAAATTAAGTCAATAGTATTAACGGAAAAAAATTTAAAAATTCAAATAAGTCAGGTCGCGAGGCAATGGCTTGTACTTACAGAATTCAGATTAAACCAGCACACTTTCTATTTTTTCAAACCCTTCGTCGGCTTCCAATCCATTCCACAAAATTTTATAAATACATTCGGCAATGGGCATTTCTGCTCTTACTTTTTGATTGATGATGAACATGCATTTGCTGGCGTTATATCCCTCCGCCACCATATTCATTTCTAATTGAGCGGATTTCACAGAATAGCCCTTACCAATCATATTGCCAAAAGTTCGGTTACGGCTATACAACGAATAACAGGTCACCAACAAATCGCCCAGGTAAACGGACGCTGCGTAGTTGGTAGTCTTGTGTCCTTCGATTTTGGCAATGTCTTTATGTTCAATGCTTCCTACTTCCACATTTTGTATTCCGGCCTTCCGTAAAAATCCTGCCATTTCATCGGCGCTGTTCGCAATCAAAACGCTCAAAAAATTATCGCCATAATCAAGCCCATGAGCAATGCCAGCTCCTATCGCATAAATATTTTTCAATACTGCCGCGTATTGCACGCCGTATATATCGGTATTATGTAGCGGATTTAGGTAGGGCGTTTTAAAATGAAAAGATATTTCTTTCGTCATTGCTTCATCAATACCCGAAAATGTCAAATAGGATAACTTTTCAGCCGCCACTTCTTCTGCATGGCATGGTCCAAGCACGGTGAAATAATCTTTTAATTCAACACCAAATTTATTTTTCAAAAATTCATTTAATAGAATATTGTCTTGTGGAAGCACTCCTTTTATCGCGGAGATTATTTTTTTTCCTACAAAAATATTTTTTGGCAATCCCTCCAGCGCATCCGCTGTGTATGACGAAGGAACTGCCATTATAACCATATCACTTTTGCAGATAACCTCTTCTGCAGACGTAGAAAAATTAAGGAGCGCTGTGTCAAAAAAAGCGGAACGGAGGTATTGCGGATTGTGCCGTCTTGTTTTAAAGGTACTGATGTTTGTATCGCTGCGAACCCACCAGTTAATCTGGTTTTTATTATCCGTTAATATTTTTGCAAGCGCTGTAGCCCAGCTTCCGCTTCCTATTATCCCAAAGTTGATATTTGTATTTTTGTTTTTCAATAAGAAAAGTTAGCAATTAATAATAAGTGTCGGGGGTTAGTAAAGATTCAATTTTTCGATAGCAAGTTGCGCTGCTACCTGGCTGGCATCTTTTTTATTAAACCCTTTGGCTTCCGCCACTAACTCGCCATCTACCATAGCACCAATGGTGAACAGCCGGCGACCATTTTCTATCGTTTCATCTATCGTTTCAAACTCCAGGTTCTTTCCATTTTTATTAGCCCATCCGTATAATTTATTTTTCTGATTAATATCCAGGTTCTCGAGATCCTGCATGAATAAATGAGGAAGAATGAGTCTTTGCGTAACCCATTTTTGAGTTTGTTCATACCCTTTGTCAAGGTAAACAGCGCCCGTCAATGCTTCCAGTGAATTGCCAAATATCTGCGAGATCTTTAATGACTGATCAAGATGATTATAAATTGTGATTTTTTTCAATCCAATTTTTACGGCTATATCATTCAGTTTATTCCGGTTTACCATCTTGCTTCTCATCTCCGTTAAGAATCCTTCATCTTTATAAGGGTATCGCATAAAAAGATAATGAGCTACGATGCTGCCGATGATTGCATCACCCAAAAATTCGAGGCGTTCATTATTTTCATCCGCGCCTTCCCTTACGGAACGGTGGCTGAGTGCAGTTTGATACAATTCTAAATGACTCGGTGTAAAGCCAAGTACATTGCGGAGTTGCTTTCTGAAAACCCGCTCTCTTTTTGAATAGAATATATCTGGATAATACTGCACTGGTTAAAAAAGGATTTGTTGGCTAAAAGTAAAGATAATATTTCTTTCAAATGTTAGAGATGTAATTCTTCCCAGTATTCAGCGGCGCGACGGGTGTGAGGAATTACTATTGTACCGCCTACGATATTAGCTACAGCGAATATTTCATACATTTCATCTGTAGTAACGCCCAGCTCGTGCGATTTTCCTAAATGGTATTTAATGCAATCATCGCAGCGTAACACCATACTTGCTACCAAACCCAGCATCTCTTTGGTTTTTTTATCCAATGCCCCTTCTTCATAAGTATTGGTATCAAGATTCCAAAGGCGCTTCATTACCAGGTTATTTTTGCTTAAAATAACGTCGTTCATTTTCTGTCGATAGTCGTTAAATTCTTTGATTAATTCGGACATTTTAAAAGGATTTTTCCCCAATGTAACATTAATGCCCGAAATGATCGATAGCATCATCTGATTCGTGGTCAGGTAATTTGTTTAATTGTGCTATTATGATAAAATAACTGGTAATCGCAAAAAGGATGCCTACCAGGAATAGGGAAACGAGATTTTCCTTGCTAAAAAAAATGAGGCCAACGATTATTCCCACGAACTCTGAAAAAATAAATGATAGCACTGTATAAAACTGCCAGGTAAAAACTTTTACCCCTTTGCGAATGGCTATTTTTCGAATTTCTTTGGTAAGAAAATAAAGAATAATTATTTCAGGCATTCAAATTTCAATTATAAAAAATACTGCTTACGAAATTAAACCAATGAAATATCGAAATCAGATAGCTGTACAAATTCTGAAAGTCGTTTATCTATATCTTTCCTGTTGATTTCTTTTAAGCGTTGTGGACCAAATTTTTCAACACAAAAACTGGCCATAACCGAGCCTACAATAATCGCTGTTTTCATATTTTCAAAACTGATATTTTTGGTGTGGTCAATGTGACCCATGAATCCGCCTGCAAAGGCATCACCTGCCCCGGTAGGATCAAAAACTTCGTCTAAAGGCAAAGCCGGAGCAACGAAAACCTTGTCTTCGTGAAACAGTAGCGCGCCGTGTTCTCCCTTTTTTATAATTAAAAATTTAGGGCCCATCTGCAATATTTTTTTCGCAGCTTTTACTAAGGAATATTCGTTGCTTAGCTCACGGGCTTCGCTATCATTGATCAACAAGACATCGATTTTCAGAAGCACCTTTTTCAAGTCCTCCATGGCTATTGCCATCCAGTAATTCATGGTATCCAACACTATTAAATCTGGCCTTTTTCTTAATTGTTCTATCACGCTTAACTGAAGTATTGGCATCAAATTACCCAGCATCAGGTATTCAGCATTTTGGTAACTTTCTGGAACTTTAGGGTTAAAATTAGCAAGTACATTCAGATCGGTTATTAGTGTATCTCTTGTATTCATGTCAAGATGATATTTCCCACTCCAAAAAAAAGATTTTTGATCGGGTACTATTTCGACGCCGTCAAATTGTACGCCCCGCTTTTTTAACTCACTAATTTCATCTTCAGGAAAATCGTTGCCAACTATCGAGATTTGTTGAATAGGTTGGGTAAGATGACTGGCTGCATAAGCTACATAAGTACCGGAACCTCCCACAATTTTATCAACTTTGCCGAAAGGTGTTTCGATAGCATCAAAAGCCATAGATCCGAGAGAAATAATTGCCATAAAGATTTTATTTTTTTTAAACGGTGCAAATGTAGCTGTTAATTGGTTAATTGGTTTATTAGTCAATTGGTTTATTGGTAAACCTTGTAATTGAAAATCTTTCATATTAGGTAACTATTCAGTCTCCAATTTAGCTATAAGTGATAAAGCATTCAAAACATTTTGTCCGGATTTAATGGTCGTGTCGATAATTGATCTCAAAACGGCGAAGGCATCTGCCCCTTCAGTAGATTTAAATTGCCCTGATAT
>DATCFI010000292.1:0-5750 GCA_036509585.1 Hanamia sp.
GCTCAGGGATGTTTTGCAAAGAATCAATACTCACCCCATCAATAAAATAGATGAACTGCTGCCTCATAACTGGAAACCTTTGGGATAAATACTTTATACCGAATTTATAAAGAGGTGTAGTTAGCCGGACGGATACAGAGCGTAACTGGAAAGAATAAACGAAAAGGGCTTCTATACTTCGTGGGTGTCCTTATTAGCAGCGATATAATTTATTAATAGCTGCCGCCGTCTGGCCTGTCTGGTAGTCAGGTCTCCTGACCAACGGCACCAAAACCTGTAAAATTTTTTAAGACGAGTCACAGTGTACAATCTGAAGAGAAAGTAACATCCAGATTGGTTAAATGAATGTAAATGAATCATTGAAATTTGTAGCTTCCCTGCCTGGACCTCTTTCACCATTCAACCGGGGATTATGACTTCTTGAAATTCACTCCTTAAAATTTATATTTTATATACTATCTTTATGACGCCTTAAGCCAAAAGAAACAAATCAATCTTATGGGCGATGCATTGAAAACAATCAGGGATTTCACGATCATTTTGGCTATATACCTTTATTTCATCGCATGGGTATATGTTCACTTTTATTACGGCCAGTTTGGTATTTCCACATCTGCCATCCATATAGACTATAATAGTTACTTAATTTTTTCATACAATGTCTGTTCATCGGTGCAGTTTCTGTCGTGGCTTTCGTGGCTGGCAGGCATCATAATTATTTTGATCATCCTTGCAGCACTTATTCGCCGGCCACCTTCGAAAATTGGATTCCTTACAAATTTTTCCGGCTGGGTAAAGGCTAAATCATCTTTGGTAAGTATTCGGAATTTTTTTTGCCGTTACAGGCTACTTTGTTTCATTATTGTTTCCATCCTCATTTTTCCCAAACTTTTCAGTATATCACGGGAGGTGGCGATTGCCAATTACCGGGACGACAGGCTCAACACGAAGAATCTAAAAACGGTTGAATTCATCTTCAGAGCGGATGCTGAATTCTTGAGCCCAAATGTTGTTTTGGACACGGCATTATCTCATCAAAATAATTTGTATAGCGACATCGGGGTTATTAAAAATGATTCAAGCCAAATACTCCGGTTGCTTGGCCAATCTGATGAATACTATATCGTATTGCAGCAACGACCTTATAATAACAAAGTCGGCCAGCTTCCGGAGGGCTATGTTTATTTTATTGATAAAAAAGATGTGCTCTTAGCCAAGATTGTTCTTCGTTCACTATAAAATATGGTTATGAAATACTTGCTGATACCTTTTTTAATATTTATTGCCGGCTGCGGATCTGGTAATACAAACGTTACACCAAATACGGATACTGGTAGTAGTCAGAATGCAGATAGTGTAGGTGTCGGCCAGTTCAATGCTGATACAGGTAAGATTGCCAGCGCAAGTGCTTCTGGTGATGCATCTGAAAAGTCGGGTACCAATGTTCTTTTCGTAGGCGAGTTTGCCATCTGGCACGATGCTGGCGATAATTTTAACGGGCTTTATGACAGTACTCAATCACTGTTCAGTTTGTGCAGTACGAACAAGGTGGAGCATGTAGTTGCCAGCCAAATTTCTTATGCCCAATATGCCAGCTGCGACACGACTAACAGTAAGCGTGTTATGTTACTGATGAAAGATTCAAATGGCCGGTTAAATCCAAATGGTGTCAGCCTTAATATTGTAGGCGATCATGCCCGGGTTATCGGTGACCCGTCGCGCATCATTAAATTATCTCCGGCTGCAGTCGACAGGATCAATGCCACAAAAGTTACCAGGTGGCCGCCAGCCGATGGAAAAAGCACCCCTTCTCTTTTAGTTCCTCAGCCATCTTTGAAAAATAACCAAAAGCTAATAGATTCCGCGAAGTTGATGCAATTGAACCGTCCTAAGCAACAGATTGTTGATACGCAGAAGATAAATGTAGCTGTGCCTAAAAACCATGTATTCCAAAAGGCCGAAACAAAAAATAAAGTTCAAGAATAGGTCTGCGTGAGGTAAAAGCAGACAAAGAAATAACCCATCTTTCTATTTTTTTATCATTACATAACTGGAAAGGATAAATGAAAAGGGGATTGGGTTGAAGCACAAGCATGGCTACCTCGCATTTTTGCTGATGAAATGAATGCTGTGGTAATAAAAATATGACATTTTTATTACTATTTTTAATTATGTATAATTTATTTTCATATATAATTACTAAAACAAAAAATAGCATGCAAAAGCCGATTGCCTTTTCAACTGCAATTTTTATGGTGTCCACCTTCATTTTTTTTACTGCCTGCAACAGTAATACTTCAAAATCTTTGGCCAGCGCGAGCCAGGATACAGTAAAACAAGATTCCTTAAACAAAGTGATTGCAAGAGGAAAATATCTTGCTCTTCATGTAGCAGTTTGTTTTCACTGTCACAGCCATAGGGATTTTACAAAATATGCCGGCCCTGAGATACCAGGCACAGAAGGGGAAGGAGGATTAAAATTTGATACTTCCGGGCTGGCCGACATGCCGGGAACTGTTTATTCAGCCAACATTACTCCAGATTCAGCCACAGGTATAGGCACGTGGACAGATAAGGAAATTCTACGGGCTATGACACAGGGAATTAATAAAAATGGCGACACGCTTTTTCCGCTCATGCCTTATTACGATTTCAACAGGTTGGCTAAGAATGACCTCTTAAGTATTATTGCGTATATCAGGACTTTGAAGCCTATAAGGAACCAGGTACCTGCCCGCCAATTAACGGTCCCGATAGGCAAGTTCTATAATGAAGCCGCTCTTCTAAAATCTGTTGATGAAAATGTATGTCCGCCGCAGAGCGACCAGGTAAAATATGGAGGTTACCTGGTTACCATGGCTGGTTGTAATGGTTGCCATACGCCTGATGATAAGCATATGCTGGGCGGTGGCGTGAAATTTAAAGGGGGAACTTTTAAAGTTGCCTCCGCTAACCTGACGCCCGATTCCTCATCGGGTATTGGCGGTTGGAGCGAGCAGGCATTCCTGGATAAATTCATCATGTGCCGCGATAAGCAAGGTTATAATTACAATCCCGGTAAGCAAAATACAATAATGCCTGTTGTTGATTTTTCGGGTATGACAGACGGTGACCTAAAGGCCATATATGCATACCTGCGTACTGTAAAACCGGTTAAACATAATGTGGTCAAATACCCTGATTAAAATTTGGAAAATGATTTTCCCTGCTATCATTAGATTGGAGTATCAAAAACCGAAATAGCTTCTTTACCGGATAGCGGTATAAGAGCCTTTTGTAAGTATTGAGATGATAACCGGTAAAAGCGTTTGACAGTAAACAAACAAATAAATCGTTTTTCTATTTTTTATGGTTGTGTAACGGATAAGGATAAACGGGAATTAAATTGGATTGAAACGAAAGCATTGCTGCCACGCAGAATGTTTGCTATAAAGTTTGCGCTAAGATGTGCGGTCTCCATAAAAAATGTTTTGTTCTGCATCAAGCAGAAAACTGTTTTGATTTTCTATGATGAGTTTTTTATATTGATTCACTTTTATCCAATACAAAATCCAGGTTATCATTAGGATAATTGACATCCATAACCTTGTTATCGGAATTAAGAATAAAATATAACAGATATTCCAGCTCAATCCTAAATTGTAAGTTGGTTTTGTTTCTTTTACAGGTATTTGTAATTTTTCGCATTCCATCGCAATAGATTCAGCTATTTTATTAACCACTACAAACTGCCAGTAAAAATTGAAAAGAGGAATAAATAGGAGCCAAACATTTGCAAACGGCATTTTTCTATTTTCCGGAGAAATTGCTTTTAAAGTATTTTGTAAAGTGATTACAAAAAAGACCGCCGGTAAAATAAATAATGCAAGAAATAATACTTGAAAGGCTTGTGACATAGCAGTTAATTTTTTACAGTATTAGTTATTTTTTAAAAAAATTAATAAGTTTATTGCCGTTGCTATCTTAGACTGGCGCAGGTCTCCCGACCTGTGACTTTTGGTTACTAATTCTGATTGAAAGATGAATTTGCAATTTAAAGAAAAGATAAATGAAGGCCAGGTAACGCTCCTGCACAGGCCAGGAGGCCTGCGCCAGAGCGGTTTTTCTATTTTGTTTGTGTGTAACTGGGAAGCGTAAACGGGAATTGAATTGGAGTTATTTCCTCTTAGAAATACTTTTTTATTCCCCGCCCTTCTTATACAACGGTTTCACGTTTTCTGAAAAAAGGGTAGGGGATGGAAGCGCTCCATTTGGCGCATTGATCAACACATTGTCAAAATAGGGCGTGCTCAATTTAATTTCCCCTCCCGCTGCAAAAAGCCCGGCCATACCATGCGGGTAAAGAGAGTCGGTTGCAGTTAAGACAATCTTGTCATCAATTAATCCATTGATAGTGGAGCCTTTGAAACGAAGTTCCAGGTTGTGCCAGGTGCCAGGTTGAAGATTGGCAATATGCGTACTGCCGAGCAACTTTTCTCCGCCTTCGCCTTCGTCCTTACCGGCTTTGATGAGCGCTTGCTGTTCAGCATCTCCAACGACTTTCTTTTTGTCAATTTTGCCGCGAATTACAGCCAACTTGCATTGGCCATCTACCCCCAGTTGAAGCACGTAACCTTTGGGTACAAATCCATACCCGGATCCGACATTATTTACACGGCCCATGATGCCCGCAGAGTCACCCGCATTCAAATACACATCGGCGCTAATTTCGTAGTCCGCCCACTGATCGTTGCCGAGGATTGTATAAGGATACCAGTCTCCCGGAGCCCAAGAAATTGGCCGCACCGGGGCAACCTGTTGCAGGCATTTTCCTTTTTTATCCGGGCGTTCCACAATCTCGAAAGCGCCATAAATATCGGCGGTGTAGTGCGGCAGGTATCCCCAGGTTGATGGTGAAGAATATTCGTCAAAGTTCTCATAATAAGGAAATGGAAAAGACTTTGCTTTGGGAACATTATCGAAAGAACCCTTCTGCTGTCCTCTCGTTGTAGAAAGAGAATAGATGCTACCAGGTTCCAGTGTGATGGTAAACTTACCGTTCACAGGCTGGATCCCGGCTTGTTGAATAAATTGTTCCTTTGCGTTGCTACGCCAAACACAGAGTTCTTTGGTGGATAAGCCGCCGTCAACTTTAAAGCTGATTTGCTGCGGGGCTTTGGCGTCTTTGGTTTCAATGATGATGCTATAATCATCACGCGGTGATTTTAATGTAACATAGCTGCCATCTCCAGGCAGTTTTGCACAAGCGCCATTCAAATATTTCCATCCTATTTGGGTGAATTGCCCATAGTGAGCGTAACCCCACAAAGCCTGGCGGACGCGGTAATGCCCGCTCCATGGCGAATTGGCAACCAGCATGGACGGGTCTTCTGAATAAGGTTCCATCGGGTAAAGGCCTGCGATATCATACCAATTCACAATTTTAGTAGCCCCACTTTGTATATAATTATCATTAAAAGCTTTCACAATGCTGATGGCGCAATCAAATCCCTTTAAATAAATATGCTCTTCACTGTTCCAGATCGGCTTGTTCATCTTAGCGGCCATTTCCTGATCTTCAGCAGAAGCGGGAATTTCTGAAAACGTATGCGCACTAATGATGTCAATAGCGTTGCGGAGCTTTTCGTCAGTCATCATATCCTTCACGAAATTAAGTTTGCCTTCCCCCCAGTTATCGAAAGCATGGATTTTGACTTTTTCAAATCCATTATCGTTGAGGGTGGCCCGAAGCATTTCCGCAAAATCGTAGC
>DATCFI010000293.1:0-27126 GCA_036509585.1 Hanamia sp.
TGCCGGTGAAATCTAATTTCTTAACTTGTGCCATGGGTTTCTGTTTTTTAAAGTGATTGAATTATTTGCAAATTCAAGTTAACACTTTTGCAGAACCCATTTTCTTTGGTAAATCCCTCTTCTCATACATGAGACCTTTAAAAAGTTCAACTCTTTCAAAAATGGCAACCGCAAATGTTACTCCTACAATAAGTGAGCATCGGGCTTCGTCTTTTTCAGCCAATAAAAAATAATCGTAACTAATAACAATAATGCAACCAATATGTTAGAAATAATACTGATCATCCTTCCTATAGTAAATGATTTCGGCTCAAACCGCCATTCAATCTCATGATTACCGGCAGGAATAAACATGCCTCGCAACACATAGTCCGTTTTTACATAATCTACCTTTGTACCATCAATAAATACGTTCCATCCTTCGGGATAATACACTTCGCTGAATACAGCGAACTGTGGTGTGGCAGAGGAATACCGGTAATCAATCGTATCATTAATATTCCTTACCATTTTGATATAAGCTACAGAATCATATTTAGGCGCTGCTGTAATTGCAGCCTTGTATTTGTTTTCTACTACGGCCGTATCTTTTAAATCGGTGCTATCCAACGCAGCTATCTCCTGGTCGGCATCATCAACATATTTGATTCCTTTTACGAGCCAGCAATTTCCGAAAGCATTTGGGTTTAATTGAGCCATTGGTTTTCCCGTTTGCGGATTTTGCACAATGAAATATTTCGTATTCAGCATATTGAATACATTCATATTTCCTTTGCTAAGTTGTCTTGTAATAATGTCATTGTATAATCCCAGTTTTGCCGGATGATAACCACCTACAGAATTGAAATGATAAGACGTAGTAGCGTCATTGTAAGAATCTACTGTTTCGTTAAATACCCGGAAATTAGCGTGGTCAGGATCTTTCAATATTTGCAGATCCGCCTGGGTAGGAATAAATACCGATTCAAAATCTTCCGGCTCTACAAATTTGTCAGAGTTTAAATATCGCATCGCTACACCCAAAAGATCATACCCGGTAAGAATAATCAGTCCGCCAATAAGAATCGTTGAGGAAATCTTCTTTTTTAAGAAGAAGCCCATCAGGCCCAGCGCCAGCGCCATCAAAATTGCTGACCGTAAAAGATCTTTGCCCATTAGGCTTTGCCGGTCGCTTTGCAATGCAGAAACAATACCACGACTTGTTTGCTCAGCCTGCTGTTCCAGTTGTGGCGGCGCCTGCTGCCCCGGCTGAACGTGCATTATATTCTGTTTAATATTATCCCTGAAGTTTTTATCATTAGGCCCGCTGAAAGAAGCAGTCATATAAAAAACGGCTAAAAGAGCGACGATAATACCTGAAATAATAGCGGTGAGTTTTAATTTTTTCCATGTTTCGGTAACATCAATATCAGTGGAAATTAATTTGCTTACGGCCAATACACCCATCAGCGGAAAACACAATTGAGGAATGACCAACGCCATGGTAGGCGCGCGAAACTTATTATAAAAAGGAAGATAATCGAAGAGAAAATAATTGATGCCTTGCAGGTTAGACCCGTAGGCAAGTATTACACCCACAATGCTGGCCGCAATGAGCCACCATTTATACCACGATTTCAAATAAACAATCCCAAAAATAAAGAGGAGGCATACAATAGCTCCAAGATATACTGGACCGGATGTACCCGGCTGGTCGCCCCAATAAGAAAGTTGATCCGCATACTGCAAAGCCTGCTCGTCTTGCACGCCCAGTTCAGAAAATTTATTTACAAATTTTGAATTGGCGTTGTATTCATCTCCGCCATTGCTACCTCCGTATAGTCCGGGAACAATGAACGTAAATGTTTCCCCAAAGCCAAAGCTGTACCTGAAAGCGTAATCCTTATCCAGTCCACCTTTTGTCTTATTATCTTTTACTTCTTGTGTTAATTCAGACTTTCCACCCCGCATACTTTCTTTTGCATATTCGTAGGTTGGCATCATAGTTACGGCGCAACACGCAAGCCCCAGGATACCTGCCAACAAACCAAAAGCGGCGCCCTTAACAGCAACGCCTACCTGCTTTTCGCGATAGCTTTTAATGAGATAAGCCAGCGTCATTATTACCGCTATGATCAATGTATAGTAAACAATCTGCACGTGGTTTTGTTCTATAAGGAAAAAAGAAAACAAAGATGTGATGGTAAAGCCTATCAAATATCTTTTCTGATAAAGTAACAGAAGGCCCGCCAATACTGCCGGCGCATATCCTATGGAAAGCATTTGCGTGTTATGGCCAACGGCAATTATTATTGGATCGAAAGTGGAGTAGGCATAAGCCAGTCCTCCCATTATACTGACCCAGGGATTCGCACCCGCCACTACGCATAAAAAATAGAAACAGATACAAGCCAGGAAGAAAAAGCTGATTGGAACCGGAAGGCCCAATGTGGCCACAGACGTAAGATACCCAACGGAAATTTTAGTCCTCGGGTCAAAAGCAATCTGGTAAGCAGGCATCCCGCTAAACATGCTGTTGATCCACAAAGGATAATAGCCATGATGGTCCATAAACTCAAAAGATTGCTGTGCCATACCGCGCCAGCCTTGCGTATCCGATTGTTGCAGTACTTTTCCCTGTAGCGCGGGCTTGCAATAAACGATGGCCACAATTAAAAAGATAACTACGGCTACCAGGTGCGGCAGTATTTTTTTGAAAGTCAGATTCTTCATGAAGATATTTTGTGTTTAGGACGCAAAGTAAATGATAATTAGTGAATCGTCAATGGTGAATGGTGAATCGCCAAAGGTCAATAGAGATTAGTTATAATCAGTGAGCAAACAAATAAAAGATTTTTCTGTTTAGCACATATTTAGATTAACTGTCTTTCTCTGTAAGTTGGTAAGAAATTCAGATTGTTTTGTCAGTTGAGAGAAAATAAGTACAGTAAACAAAGAAAAAACGTAGTTTCCAATTCTACCTGATAAATAATCAAAAACTTATAGCTCCAAAAAGTTCAAATCCCTTATCTTAGTTTTTTTTACACTATTCCTCTATGGCATTAAGCAGAATATGGGCGGCCTTTATTATTGTAGCGGTATTGGCGGCAAGTTTCCAGGCTATTTTTATGAAAGGCCATACCAATATCTACAGCCAGATGGTGATTGGAAAGGCGGGTGACACTTCCAATACCAAAGCGATTGATTCCGCCACATTGCCACCCGCAATTTTGAGCACCTTGCAAAAAGGAAAAAGTTATACGGACGGAACCACCAACTACGCCCGAAATGCAGACGGCGCCTATATTTCCTATAAAGAACTACATGCAGATGGCATTATTGGAACAGCAAAAACAGCGGTGGACATTGCCATCAATCTTATTGGTATCATGGCATTGTTTATGGGTTTTATGAGCATTGCCGAACGAGCGGGAGGAATAAGGATTTTATCAAAAATTATCGGGCCCTTCTTTTCGAAATTATTTCCCGAGTTGCCAAAAAACCATCCGGCAATGGGCCACATGGTCATGAATTTTTCGGCGAATCTGTTAGGACTTGATAACGCCGCCACGCCCTTCGGACTGAAAGCAATGGAAAGCCTCCAGGAGCTAAACCCAAGCAAAGACACTGCTTCCAATTCGCAGATCATGTTCCTGTGTCTGCACGCATCGGGGCTTACGCTAATTCCTGTAAGCATCATTGCGATCCGGGCCTCACTGAATGCGACAGATCCGACTTCCATTTTCATTCCTTGTATGATTGCCACTTTTACGGCAACCATCGCCGCGATGCTGATCGTCTCGTTCAAACAAAAAATAAATATTTTTCAGCCGGTAATATTGATATGGATACTCGGGATTTCTGCCGTGATTTCCCTGATGGTTATTTATTTAAAATCGCTTGATTTTACCGGGGTACAAACATTTTCAGGTGTACTGAGTAACGGTATTATTTTATTCCTGTTCTTTTTTATTATTCTCGGCGCGTTATATAAGAACATAGATATTTTTGACGCTTTTGTAGAAGGAGCCAAAGAAGGTTTTACAGTAGCTGTAAAGATTATTCCTTACCTCGTGGGCATGTTGGTCGCCATCAGCATGTTGCGCACCAGTGGCACCTTTGAAGTGATTATAGATGGCATGAGAAGCCTGTTTAACGCGTTGGGCACTGACACACGGTTTGTAGCCGGATTGCCAACAGCATTAGTAAAACCACTGAGCGGAAGCGCAGCGCGCGGAATGATGATAGACACCATGACCACCTACGGATCAGACTCATTTGCCGGAAGTTTATCATCCATTTTGCAGGGAACATCGGATACCACCTTTTATATTATTGCTGTTTATTACGGAGCCGTTTCCATTAAGAATACAAGGTATTCCATTGGCGCAATGCTTCTCGCTGATTTGGTTGGAATCGTTACTTCTATATTTTTAGCGTATTTGTTTTTTGGAAATACTCATTAGGTGTTTTGCCACGAATTGGAGAAACGATTTTTTAACAGTAGACGAAGAAAAAATGAAGATTTTTATTTCTCGTGACTATTAGCATTAACCTCTAATCGGATTCATCTCCGAGCCATTCGTTGATAATGCGTTCGGTTTTGCCTGTTTCGGCATCATGCAGCAAATAAATATTGGCCGTGTGAAAAAGCTTTGTATGCAAAGGAAAGACAAATCCATATCCCTGCTTCTCATATTCTGAATGTGAAATGTTCAGATCTTTTTCCGGGTATTTATTTAGATAGTACAACAATTGCGGTCGATCAAAAACGACAGCATCGGCCTTCTTGTCGTTTAATAATTGTACGGCCTGGGCAATATTATCCATAGTTACGGCCTGGCCTCCATATTCCTTTATAAAGCTGGCAGCGGGCGAACCCGCAGGCACTGCAATATTTTTATGATTCAGGTCTTTTGCTTTGGTAATTACGGTATGGTTCATAGAAGTTAACGTAAGTGTGCTCGCGATGCCTGCCACCATAGACGTTGCAAATATGATTGAAATAACTACCCACGATCCAGCTACAATTCTTCCCCTGAGCGTTTTGGGGGCAATATCGCCATACCCTACCGTTGACATGGTAATGATGGCGCACCACATGCCATTGCCTATCCCTTTTGCAGGCTCCATAGGAAACTGTTCCGTGTTTTTCTTTCTTTCTGCAAGCCACAATAAAGTGCCCACACAGGCTAATATAAATACGAAAATAAATACAGCTATCAACAATTTCATACTAAAGAGGGGCGAAATCCTTTCCCACAAAGTAGGCGCTTTTGATACGGACAAGATAGACAAGCTGGATTGATAATAGGGCTGTGCGAACCTAACTAATTTTGCCCTGTCGGAAGTGATGCTGACGGGACCAACTACCACATCTAATTTGCCGGCTATCAAATCTGAGAGCGCGGATTCTACACTTTTATACTTTTGTGTGCTATATCCCCAGCCTGCCTGTAGAGCCACCGATTGCCACAACTCCACTGAAATGCCCGTAAGCTCATTGTTGTTACTGACCACAAATGGTTCTGAACCGGCAACGCCTACCCGCAATTTAGAAGTATCCGGTTGAGGCATTGATAATGAGTCCTGAGCTCGTACCGTAAACGTAAAAAACAATAAGGCAGCTAATAAGGAAAATTGTAAAATGTAATTTCTAAAAACCAAAGCATAATATGTTTAATGTAATAAAGATGTCCAACTATTTCAATTGAACTTTTCTATAGTGATGAATTTATTGTGCCTCAATGACAACCTGATAAAATCAATTTCTATTTTTTGCATAACGGGCACAATATTTAAGCCAAAATAGAAGGATGTATTTTGACTAATCTATTTTTCATGTACACGGAAACCACACACTGCGAAGGGAAGCCGCACATTTCATCATTTCAACACGATTCTACTACTATCGCGCTGCCGCCGTTACGATTGCTCGGCTGACGTAGGGCTAAAAATACATAGAATCCCAGCCTATCGCCTTAAACGTTAGCTGCAGCCCATAACTTGGCAAACTCAACAACTTAAAAAAACCAACCAGGCCGAAAATAGCTCTATACAAGCGATTATGATTTAAGAATATACGATTGCTATTTTGCCAATCGTTTTTCCTGATTCTAATAACTGGTGCGCTTCTTTGAAATTGGCTACCGTAAAGCCTTTTAAAGTTGTATTCAACGTGGTTTGCAACGTTCCGTTGTCTAATAAATCTGCCAATTTGTTTAAAATATTGTGCTGTTCAACCATATCATCGGTTTGAAACATAGAACGGGTAAACATCAGTTCCCAATGAAAGCTTACGCTCTTACCTTTTAACTGGCGAAGATTTACGTTTTCTAAAGGGTCGCTTATAGAACCAAAGCTTCCCTGTGGTTTTATCAACTCTACAAAAGCACCCCAGTATTGGTTTACATCTACAAAATCTACAATAAAATCTACGTGTTGAAAACCGGCTTTGCGTACCTCTTCAACCAGGTCTTTATGGTTTACCACCACATCTGCACCTTGCTGTTTACACCATTCAACACTTTCCGGTCTCGAAGCCGTGGCAATAACTTTTAAACCGATAATCTTCTTTGCAATTTGAATAGCGATAGAGCCTACGCCTCCTGCACCGCCAATTATTAAAATACTTTTGCCCTTGTCTTTTTCCGGAGAAATACGCATTCTATCAAATAAAATTTCCCAGGCCGTTAAACCCGTTAGTGGCATTACTGCTGCTGCTTCGTTGCTTAATGTAATTGGTTTTTTACCTACAATACGTTCGTCAACTATTTGATATTCGGCATTGCTTCCTTGCCTGGTAATATCTCCTGCGTAATACACTTTATCGCCAATTTTAAATAAGGTAACCGCTTCACCAATGGCTTCAACGGTGCCTACTGCATCCCAACCAATAATTTTTGGTGTATCTAAAACTTTATTTTTTGCATTACCCTGGCGAATTTTGTAATCGACCGGGTTTACTGATACCGCATCAATTTTTACTAATAAATCGTGTGCAGCCGGCGTTGGCTTTTCGGTTTCAAATTCGATAAAGCTATCTGCTTCGTTAATTGGTAATGATGTTTTAAATCCTATTGCTTTCATATTTTTTGTATTAGCTATTTAATTATATTTTTTATCGTTGCAAAATTAGGTATACTTAATTTCATTTGAAATAAAGGTCAATCAGAACCCTAAACAGTAGCAAAATTATCCATGAACAAAATATTTAAATCGTCAATACTCATAAGCGCGTTATTTTTAACTTAGGAGTTTATGAGTCTATCTCTACATCGCATTTAACTAAGGTACTGCTGCCTGTTATGGTGCAAGTTTGGTAGCAAAGGTCTTGTGCGTTGGCTATACTTGTGCAGCTTACTAAAAGAGTTCAACTGCTTTCAAAATCGAAAATTACTTTCCGTTTATTCATTACCGTTACTGTAATCACAAAAGTTCGTTGACCTGAAGAGAAATAGAAATATGGAATTTTTGTTGGTTTACTGGATTGTCCGCAACTCCTCAGATAATCACTCTCACCACCAAAAAAACATTCTCCAGTAAACAAACATTTTTTCTATATTCCTATTTTCATCAACACAATTCGATTACCATCGCGCTCGCGCCACCACCGCCATTGCATATTCCTGCTGCACCAATTTTTCCTTGATTTTGTTTCAACACATTTATCAGCGTAACAATGATTCGTGCGCCACTGCAACCTAATGGGTGCCCGAGCGCTACCGCACCGCCATTTACATTTACTTTCGCTGCATCCAATTTCATGCTTTGCGTGTTGACAATTCCTACTACACTAAAAGCTTCATTAAGCTCAAAAAAATCAATGTTAGTAATTTGTAGACCTGCTTTTTTAATGGCTTTCGGAACTGCCAGTGATGGCGTTGTTGTAAACCATTCGGGCGCCTGTTCCGCATCAGCATAACTTAAGATTTTGGCAATGGGTTTTAATCCCAAGCTATCTGCTTTTTCTTTACTCATTAACACCAACGCTGCTGCTCCATCATTGATGGTACTTGCGTTTGCGGCGGTTACACTTCCGCCCTTTTCAAAAGGAGATTTCAAATCCGGGATTTTTTCAAACTTTACATTAAAAGGTTCTTCATCTTTCAACATCATAATTGGATCACCTTTTCTTTGCGGAATCTCCACTCCTACTATCTCATCTTTAAATTTCCCTTCATTTACGGATGCCTGGCTGCGTTTGTAACTTTCAATGGCGAATTCATCCTGCTGTTCCCTGGAAATATGACACTCCCTGGCACATAATTCCGCAGCATTTCCCATGGCGTAATCCTTGTAAACATCCATCAGTCCATCTTTCGCCATGCCGTCAATCAAATTAGTGTTTCCATATTTATTGCCCCAACGAACAGCTGGCGCGTAAAAAGGAGCGCTACTCATATTTTCCATTCCACCCGCCACTACCACATCTACATCGCCTAATAAAATACTTTGAACGCCATTCATAATGGCTTTCATTCCACTGGCGCAAACTTTATTTACCGTAGTGCAACAAACATTTTCCGGAAGCCCTGCATAAATCGCGGCCTGCCTCGCCGGCGCCTGCCCCAGGTTGGCTTGCAATACACAGCCCATATATACTTCTTCAACCAGGTCGGGTTTTATTCCTGCCTTTTCAATAGCCCCTTTAATTGCTGTAGCTCCCAATTGAGGCGCGGAAATATCTTTTAAACTTCCTCCAAAACTTCCGATCGGAGTGCGTACTGCCGAAAGGATATAGACTTCCTTATTTTCCATAATAAAAAATTTATATCAAAGATAACAAAGAGTGAACGGATGGTAAATTGAATACAAAAAAGAGGCATTTGATCCAATTCCATTTCGAAGCCGCGCTTGCCGTTTGCGGCAACAGAAAAAATCTGTGTAGTTTGGCGTACCTTTAACCTTAGAAACACAGAATTAAATGAGGACATTTATAATTTCATAAAATGCAATAAATTATTTTACTTCGTGCATCAAATAAAAACCTAAAAAAATGAGTGTTATTTCGTCAAAAAATTTTGTAACTACAATGGTTGTGACTGCTGTAATATGTGTTATTCTTGCAATCATTTCATTGTGGTGGACGCTATAAAGAATAGCGAATTGAATATATTATCCGTGCCGAAAGAAGAAAAGGGACCATGATACCGCAGGAAACCATACAACAAATAGTAAGCAGGATTGATATAATAGAGATCATCAATTCATTTGTAAAACTAAAGAAAAGAGGCACCAATTACATTGGCTTGTGCCCTTTTCACAACGAAAACTCTCCTTCTTTTACCGTTTCTCCTTCTAAAGAAATTTACAAATGTTTCGGGTGTGGCCGCAGTGGTAATACCATCACGTTTCTGATGGAGCATGAAAAATATAGCTATGTAGAAGCGTTGAAATGGCTGGCCGCCAAATACAATATAGAAATAGAGGAAAAAGAAACAAGTCCCGAATACAAACAGCATCTACAGGAGGCCGACAGTCTTTTTATCATTAACAAATTTGCCCAACAATTTTTTAGCGATACCTTATTTAATACAAAAGAAGGGCTGAACGTGGGCATGAGCTACTTAAAAGAAAGAGGATTCAGAGAAGAAACGATTTCAAAATTTGAACTGGGCTACAATCCAGAAGCGCGCGACACCTTTGCCAAAGCTGCCGTAGAAAAACAATTCAATAAAGATCTTCTGCAAAAATCAGGCTTGGTAGTTCAGCGTGATAGCGGTTTACAAGATAATTACCGTGGACGAGTAATTTTCCCAATCCACAATCAATCTGGTAAAGTAACCGGTTTTGGCGCGCGCCTGATCAGAAAAAATGATAAAGCACCGAAGTATATTAATACGCCTGAAAATGAAATTTATGTAAAAAGTAAAATTTTATATGGTGCGTGGTTTGCACGACAAGCAATTGATAAAAATGATGAATGTTTATTGGTGGAAGGCTATACGGATGTGGTATCACTGCACCAGGCCGGTGTAGAAAATGTGGTAGCCAGCGGAGGCACATCGTTAACACCAGACCAACTGAGGCTGATAAAAAAATACACTTCTAATCTAACGATATTATATGATGGCGATGCGGCCGGCGTGAAAGCCGCCATGCGCGGGCTGGATCTCGCGCTGGAAGAAGGCCTTAATGTTCAATTGGCGTTGTTACCGAACCAGGAAGACCCTGACAGTTACGTTAATAAATATGGCGCATCAGCATTCACCACTTTCATAAAAGAAAAGAAGAAAGATTTTATTTTATTCCAGCTCGAACTGTCCTTGTCGGAAGCAGGCGACGATACTAACAAAAAAGCACAGATCGTAAATAGAATCGCCGAATCAATTTCCAAAATTAATAAAGCGGAAGACTTTACAAAACAACAGGATTACATCAGAAAGACAGCAGAGATTTTAAAAATAGATGAGGGTGGTCTTCACAACCTCGTGAATAAACTCCTGAGAGAAAAATTTACCAAAGATGAAAAGAAACTCTTTTCGTCGGAAAATGTTTCGCAGGAACAGGGCAACGGGTCGCCTGAAATTATTGATGAAAATACAGAAGCCGCCGCCCTTGTCAAAACCGAGATTTTCCATGAACGATCTTTGACGAGGTGCCTTCTTGAATTTGGATTGAAAGAATGGGGCGAAGGAAGAACTGTAGCGAATTACCTGCTTGAAGAGTGCATTGACGATGAAACCATGGAAGATCCGATGCTTAAAAAAATTATCGCGACTTATAAAATTTGGTATGATGAAGGCCTGGAACCTACGTCAAAATCGTTTTTATATTCCGATGACCTGCAAATGAGTAATGCGGTAGTTCATCTGATTGAATTCCCTTATGAAGTAAGCAGCGGCTGGGAATCTAAATATGAAATGGCGGTGCCCACAAGAGAAGGCAACTACAAAACAGACATTGCTTCCACGCTCAGGTATCTTGAATTGAAAAAGATAAAAAAATTAATTGTGATCAATGCAGACGAGCTTTCGAAAACGACTTCGTCCGACGCGCAAATGCTATTGATACAGACCCATAGTCATCTGAAAACTATGGAGATGCAATTGACAAAAGAGATCGGGATGGTGATCATGAAATAGTATTTTTCATTTTCCAGCAAAGCAACAAAAAAACAAGATCCTTATTTTAATTAAACATTCTTATTGCATATCATCAGAGGAAAAAACAAAAGGAAGAAGATCGGCAGCATTTTCTATCACCTGTATTTTACCTTCCTGACCGCTTAAAATGATCCGAACGGGGTGCTTTGTCCTTTGCTGAAACTCTGCAAACGACTGACGGCAAATACCGCATGGACTGATCGGGTGCTCGCTTTTGCCATTTACATTATTATATGAAATCGCAATCGTATCAATTCCTATTCCTGGGAATAAAGAGGAAGCTGTGGAAAGTAATGTACGCTCGGCACAGATGCCAGCCGGATACGATGCATTTTCCTGATTGGTACCGGTAACCTTTTCGCCATTAACTAATTTAGCAACCGCCCCAACCTTGAAATTCGAATAGGGGGCATACGCAAATTGAGTGATATCACGTGCTTCGCTTAAAAGAATGGCGTCTTCTTTACTTAACTCCTCTATGGAATCATACACTTTATAATTAAATGCAAAAGATTCTGATTTCATGTACAGGCGAATTTTTAATTGATTTAAACAGATTCAAAATTATATTATTTGATTCTCTGACGTTCAATGTAGAACTAATTTTTTGGTTTTATGGAATCAATCAACTCTCCTTCTCCAGCAGATATTTTTTCAACTCTTTAAAATCAGGGTTCATGAGCAAGCTTACTTTTTGTTTATCCAAAATAGATTTTACACTATCGGGTATGGGTACCTGTTGTCCAATTACCTGCTCTACAACGTCATAAAATTTTACTGGGTGTGCTGTTTCTAAAATATATCCTTTTTGCCCAGCGTGATTTTCTAAATAATGGTGCAAGGCGGTATAAGCAACCGCGCCGTGCGGATCGGTCAGATAATTTTCCTTTTCAAAAACATCCTTTATAGTTTGGCGGGTTTCTTCATCAGTAATGCTATAGCTGCTCAACTTATTTTTCAGATCAGCAAACTGTTGATGAAATAATTCGAGTATCCTGATAAAATTGCTCGGATCACCCACATCCATTGCGTTTGAGATAGTAGCTACTGCTTTTTTAGGAACGTAATTTTGTGTTTTTAAAAATTCAGGCACTACATTATTGGCATTACATGCTGCAATAAAATGCTTTACCGGCAAGCCGGAAACCGATGCCAATATCCCCGCGCAAATATTTCCAAAATTACCGCTCGGAACACATATAACCGGTGGGTTGGCTTTATCTTTCCATTGTTTCCAGGCGTAAAAATAATATAGCTGCTGCGGCAACCACCGCGCCACATTAATAGAATTGGCAGATGTCAGAAAAATTTTGTCATTCAAATCTTTATCTGAAAATGCTTGCTTTACCATTTTCTGGCAGTCGTCAAAATTGCCTTTAATTTCAAGCGCGTGAATATTATTACCCAGGGTAACCAATTGCTTTTCCTGTACACTACTTACCTTCCCGGATGGATATAAAATAACGACCTCTACCCCATCCACATTATAAAACCC
This sequence comes from Hanamia sp., assembly GCA_036509585.1. Lineage (GTDB taxonomy): Bacteria > Bacteroidota > Bacteroidia > Chitinophagales > Chitinophagaceae > Ginsengibacter. The sequence goes on from DATCFI010000293.1 coordinate 12,583, forward strand.
ATGGGCGACGGCGCCACCTGTATCGCCCGAAGTAGCAACAAGCACCGTTACTTTTTTCTTCGTTTCCGCGTCTTCTGTAACAGCATCACTCTTAACAAAATATCCCAGGCAGCGACTCATAAACCTGGCGCCCACATCTTTAAACGCCAGCGTAGGCCCATGAAATAATTCCAACGAAGAAATGCGATCATTAATCTTTACCAAAGGAATTTGGAAATTGATCGTTTCGGAAATGATTCTTTTCAACTCATCAGCAGGAATTGCGTCGCCCACATAAGGTTCCATAATTTTGAAACCTATTTCTTCATCAGAATAATTACCGATCTCTGCAAAAAAACGGCTATCATATACGGGAATCCTTTCTGGAAAATACAATCCTTTGTCAGGCGCCAAACCGCGGATTGTTGCTTCCTTAAAATCCACGATGGGCGCTTTTTTATTTAAACTATAATATTTCATAAATTATTTGCTGTTAAACAATTTCATCACTAAACCATCTAAACCTCCTAAACCATTACCATGACTCCACTATCTTTACTCCTTCCGGATTAATTCCTGTTACATACGTTTTATATTCTACACCAATTTGTTCATAAATTTTTTGCATAATCTCTTCTATTTTTTTTGCAGTAGACTCTTCTTCGCTCATCATAAAAATGGAAGGACCCGATCCGGAAATGCCGCCTCCCAGCGCACCTGCTTCTTTGCATTTTTGCTTTACTTCGTCGAATGCCGGAATAAGGATACTTCGCACGGGTTCGATCAGCACATCTTCGAGCGAGCGCCCAATTAAAGCTGGATCATTATTCGTAAAGCCCATAATCAATCCACCAATATTTCCCCATTGCCTTATCGCGTCTTTTAATTGCACCTCTTTCCTTAAAATCTGGCGTGCATCAGACGTGCGCACCTCTATCTGTGGATGAACTATAGTGACAAATAAATCAGGTGAATTCAATGGAATGATGTCCAAAGGAAAAATCGAACGGATTAAAGTAACGCCGCCAAAAATACAAGGCGAAACGTTATCAGCGTGCTTCACGCCGCCAGCCAGCTTTTCGCCGTTCATCGCAAAGCGAACGAGGTCTTCCTTCGAAAAAATATTTCCTAACAAATGATTCGCTGCAAATACGGCTCCGGCAGAACTTGCAGCACTGGAACCCAACCCGCTGCCGGGTTTTATATTTTTATGGACTGTAAGATCGAACCCAATTGATTTTTTAAGTCCAACAGCGATTGGGTCTTCCATTAATGCCTTTAAAGCTACGCCGGCCACATTATCTTCAGCAGACTCAGGCAAATTATAATCATCTGTATGCCTGATGCGTATTCCTGAATCATCACTTAGTGATAAAGTCATTTCATCATAAGGTGCTTTCAAAGCCATCCCCAAAATATCAAACCCACATACAAGATTGGCAATCGTTGCCGGTGCAGTTATTTTTATCTCTTTCATTTCATTTTTTTAAATTCTTGCCGCTCGGATTATGTCTGCAAACACGCCTGACGCAGTTACATCCGCACCGGCACCCGCGCCCTTTACTACCAATGGCTGCTCAGGATAACGCTCTGTGTAAAATAAAACGACATTATCTTTTCCGTACAAATGATAAAAGTCCTGATCGGAACCAATTTGTTGCAGGCCAACTTTGGCTTTTCCATGATCATAAGTGGCCACAAATTTTAATTTTTTCTCTGCTTTGTCTGCTTCTTCAAAAATCGCTTTAAAATGCGATTCCTTCTTTTCCATGCATTGGTAAAATTCTTCGACAGAGCCCGTCATACATTCTGCAGGCATAAACGAAACATTGGTAATATCGTCCATTTCAATTTTTTCGCCGGCCTCACGCGCAAGTATCATTATTTTCCTCGCGACATCTACGCCGCTCAGGTCAAGTCTCGGGTCAGGCTCTGTAAATCCTGCATCCTGCGCCTGCTTTACTACTTTTGCGAAGCTATCTTTACCATTATAATTATTGAAAACAAAATTGAGCGTGCCACTCAACACTGCTTCTATTTTGGTTACTTTATCACCGCTCAACAAGAGGTCGTTCAACGTGCCAATAACCGGTAAGCCCGCTCCCACATTTGTTTCAAAAAGAAAGTGACCATTAAATTCCCGTGCAAGGTTTTTCAGTTTTTCATAATAACTGAAGGAAGAAGATGCTGCTATTTTATTGCATGCAACAATAGAAATGCTTTTCTGTAAAATCTCCACGTAACTTTTCGCAATATTTTCATTGGCGGTGACATCCACGAAAACCGAATTACGCATATTCATTTCCTGCATGCTATTGATAAAGGCCGGAAGTTCCATTTCATGGCCATTTTTAAGCAATTCTTTCCAATTATTTAAATCGATTCCTTTTTCATTGAAGATCATTTTTCTGCTGTTGGCCATGCCTATAACCCTTATGGACAAACGAAGATTTTTTTGCAGATACTGATGTTGCTGTTGCAACTGCGCCAACAGTCGCGATCCTACATTTCCAACACCTGTAATAAATAAATTGACCTGCTTATAAGTAGTTTCAAAGAACGCTTCGTGTAATACATTCACCGCTTTTCTCACATCATTTGAAGCGATAACGGCAGAAATATTACGCTCGGACGATCCTTGTGAAATTGCTCTTACGTTTACGCCATTTCTCCCTAACGCGCTAAACATTTTTCCGCTGATACCGGGGTGGCTTTTCATCTTATCACCAACGAGCGCTATAATAGCCAGGTCATGTTCTATCTTTAAAGGTTCTACTTTATGTTTGTCTATTTCATAGCCGAAAGCCTTATCTACAGCAGCTTTTGCTCTTTGTGTATGTGCCTCTTCGATGCCGACGCAAATGGAATGTTCGGAAGAGCTTTGCGTAATTAAAATTACGTTTATTTGTTCGTCTGCTAACGTTTCAAAAAGCCTTTTTGAAAATCCGGGAATACCTGCCATACCGCTTCCCTCCAGGCTCAGCAAAGCAATCTTATTAATGCTGGAAATACCGCGTACGCTGCTGTCATTTTTAATAGCAGAATTTTCAATTACTGTGCCGTGGTCGTCAGGTGCAAAAGTGCTCTTAACCCAAACCGGAATGTTCTTCATCATCACCGGCTGTATGGTGGGCGGGTAAATAACCTTGGCGCCAAAATGGGAAAGCTCCATTGCCTCGCGGTACAATATATGAGGGATGATTTTTGCATTACTCACCAGTCGCGGATCTGCAGTCATCATCCCGCTTACGTCCGTCCATATTTCCAACGCTTCGGCGTCCATGGCAGCCGCGATGATGGCTGCTGTGTAATCCGAACCTCCTCTTCCCAAAGTAGTAGTGATGCCATTATGATCAGATGCAATAAACCCCGGGACGACAAAAAATAGTTCTTTGGCAGGGGAAAAATAGTCAATGATTTTTTTGTTGGTCACCTCAAAATCAACGACCGCATTCTCGTAATGCGAATTGGTAGTAATCAATTTTTTAGCGTCTACCCATTTGTTTACAAGTCCTGAAGACTGAAATTTAGCGGCAATAATCTGTGAAGAAAGCATTTCACCATAACTCATCATCCTATCCCTGGTGCGCGGTGTCAGCTCCTTTAATAAAAACACACTGTTGCAAATGTCTTCCATCTCGTTACACTGTTGCTTTACCATGCTTAATACCCGACTCTGGTGCGCGACAGGTATTAATTGTTTTACCACATCCAGGTGACGACTTTCAATTATATGCAATTGCTCTTTATATTGCTCGTCTCCTTTGGAAGCCGTGACCACACTATTAAGCAGTGCATCTGTAGTACCACCAAGGGCTGAAACTACTACCACCAATTTTTCCTTTTCAGAACGATTCTTTAATATTGAGATGATCTTATTTATATTTTCAGCATTTGCTACAGACGAGCCGCCGAATTTTAACACACGCATATTTGTAGATAATTAATAAAATAATTTTTTGAAATAAACCCGTAAGGTAAAGAGAGCTATTGAGCCGGTGGATGATATGTAAAGGTACAACCCTAGCGGGTTGTGAATGTGTAAATAATTGTGCCAACGAGGCTTTCCGATACAAAAGAAGTATTTTGAATTGATTTTTGTCTCATCTTTTTTTAAATGGGCGATGAAGGTAATATAGATTTGTTAGAAATAAAAGCGAAATTATTCCTCTATGTATTTCAATTTGTTCCAACACAAGCTTTTTGCGAAGGACACGCACCCGGAAAAGTAGTTTGTTTAGTAATAAAAGAGATCTATTCAGGTCTTTGTTTTATTCTGCTTTGCCGTTGAAACCACCAATAAAATGGAACACCCAAAAATATCAACACAAGACCGATACCCGCTTCTCTCGGACGGGAAATAATTGTGTTTCCGATCAAAAACAGACAGAAAATTACAAATATCGCCGGCACGAAAGGGTAACCCCAAACTTTATAGGCTCGCGGTGCATCAGGCATTTTTCTTCTTAAAATAAAAACACCCAACGCCGTAGCACCATAAAAAATGAAGGCCGCAAAAACCAACATATCTGTGAGCTGATCAAACGTTCCGGACAATACCAATAGACTGGCCCAAACGCCCTGGTACCACAAAGCGTTCCCGGGCACTTTTGCCTTATTCACCTCTGCCATTTTTGAAAAAAATAATCCCCCCTTTGCCATGGCGAAAGAGGTGCGCGCATTACTCAAGATCGTTGCATGTGTACATCCTAAGGTTGATAGCAAGATCAACAACGAAATAAAAATAACGCCGCCTTCATTCCAAAAAACTTTTACGGCTTCCACTGCCGCAATTGTATTTCCCTGCGCGTTTATTTGTTCTAATGAAGCTACTGGCAGCAAAGACAAATAGGCAATGTTAGTTAAAACATACAATGATATTATGATCAATAAGCCGATCCCGATACTTAAAGGAACATTTCTATTCGGATTTTTTATTTCGCCTCCCAAAAGGCCTACAGAATTCCATCCTTCATAAGCCCAGAATGCCGCGAGCATTGCGGTGAATACTGCGCTGATGCTCACAGATTGAGAATTGGTAGTAGCCATTGAAAATGACGACGAGGTATTAGCGTGCGAACTGGTGATTCCAAAAATGATTATCGTTAAAATACCGGCTAATACCAGTACTAAAAGAATCGTGCTCAAACCCGCGCCAAGTTTAAGCCCCCGGCTATTGACCCACGTAAGAAATAAGATCAATAAAATAGCCACCAACTTTATATTGAACCCTTCAAAAGGGTAAAATATTCCTGCGACCCGAATATCTTTTAAAGAAGAAAATACCTCGGGGATGTGTATGATACTATTTAGTGACTGTGCAAACACATAAGCGATCGAGGCTATGGCTGCCGATTTGATCGCAGCAAAGTTGGACCACCCATAAAGAAATGAAAAGAAACGGTTGTAAATTTTTTTATAATAAACATATTCTCCACCCGTATCAGCAAGCATGCCTGCAATTTCTGCGTTGCTCAAGGCGCCGAACATAGTAATAATTCCGCCCAACACCCAACAAATCAATATCCATCCGAGAGAATGTAACTCGGCAGCCATCGGTGCTACTTTTTTATAGATGCCTGAGCCAATAATATTCCCTATAACCATTACAATGGCGACGCGCAAACCGAGTGTCCGATTAAGCTGTAGGGGCGAATTCATCATTTTAGTTTTGGCAAAAAAATAAAAAAACAGATTGAAAACTTTCAATTTCAAAATTTTAAAAGAAAATAAGAAATTGAAATATTTCTTTGTTTACTATAAATCACTGTGAAAATAAACAAACGAAAAAAACTAAGATACTTCAAACAGACCTTAGAACGTAATTTAATTTTGGGACCGGCAAAGAATTATTTTAAAATATCAATGACTCCGCTTTGTAAGTCTTTCTTATTTTAAACCAGTATAATTCCGTTTATTAATACCCGGCAAAAATTTTGTCTTCATAGCACCACAACCATTTTTCACCGGGCTCAGCGGAAATCACTACAGGATGATGAGTATGATGGTAGTGTTTTGTCATGTGCTTATTCGGAGATGCATCGCAGCATAATGTAGCGCCACACGTTTGGCAGGTACGCAGATGAACCCAATCGCTACCTATTTTAATGCATTCTTCGCAGACCAATTCTTTTGGCTGTTTCAACTCTTTTATGCTTTCGATATGCTCGCAGATTTCTTGATTTTCCATTGTTTTAAAATTATTGTTTGAGATAATACATTAAAAAAATCATTATTTCAAGATCTATAATTGTTGAAGCCCTAATATAGTATCACATATAAAAGGATATGAACAAATCTACATGTTTTGCATGAAAAAATCTTTCAGGCAATCTAAACACGAAGAAAAGCACCAAGGTTTCGTCCGTCTGTGTTTTCAGGTAAAACAGCCCTACGAATTACTATAGCCCATAGGAGGAAAGCTTAAAACTATTTTCTGATTTCAACTATTCGCAATTGCTTATTAAAAAGAAAAGAGGTGCTTTTTTCAAATTTGAAATTTCCAGTAAATCAATAAATAATTATATTATTCTTTTAGATGTAAAAAAACCGCCTCATTTGAGGCGGTTAGTGCTTAATTAACAAAGATTATTTTTAAACAATATAAACTATTGAGTATCCCACCATACCCTGTCAGTTATTTTCACACCTGTGTTTTGTGGTTGAGGGTTAGAGCTTATTTCTTGCTGAGAATAAGGATATCTTCTTGGAATAGTAGTGATTCCTGCAGCCGGATTGGCAACAATGGTAATATCCGGATAACCCGTCCTGCGCCAATCATTAAAGTTTTCAATGGAAAGGAAATCGGCAATTGATTTCTCTTCCATTATCCTCTGTAAGCCGTTAGCAGTAGTTAAAGTACCTCTTAATGCCAAATAAGCTGTTACACCTGGGGAGCTTATATCAACTCCCAATTTAGCCATATTGTCTTTGATAGCCTGCTGATAAATCGGTTGAGCAGCAGCAGCTCCAGACGTAATAAAAGTAGCTTCGGCTTTTATAAATTCAAGTTCTGAATAAGGGAGAATTGCAATAGGGGAAGCACTGCCTGCATAGTAATCTGCTACGGTTGAAAATATGGTAACATCTGGAACAACACTTGAGCTATTAACCCTGCCTAAGTAAGTATCCTGTGAACCTTTATTAGCAATAATCGGTAATCGGGGGTCTGAATTGGCAAGTTCGAAATTTATAAATGTTGCCGACAACACAACCCCTCCCTGGGATAGATCAGTATTTAAGAACCAGGGGCTTTCGTGGCCGGCAGCAAGTGAATAAATATTTGCAGTAGCTTCATCACTTGTTCCTGCAAAAGCATTATCAAGCGCACCTAAGGCTAAATCTGCCTGGGTTGCTGCAGTATAACCCGGCGCCTTGGTAAGATGTATATAATACCGGGCTTTTAATGAATAAGCAAATTTTACCCAATTACTCATATTGCCCTGGTAAAGGAAATCATCATTACCCGGAACAGAATTTCCAGGGGCAAGCTGACTTTCCGCAATAGCGCTGTCCAGCAATGATTGCATAGCCTTATAAATATCCTCCTGCTTATCATATGTAGGCCTAAGGTTGCCATTAAAAGCTTCACTATAAGGTACATCTCCCCACATATCCGTGGTAACTCCCAAAGTATAGGCAATCAGCACTTTTGAAATTACCCCGTAGGAATGATTTTGATTTGTTTCTGCCTCTGCATTCAAAATTTTTAAATTCTGCATGATGTTGATATAAACATCATTCCATAAGTTATCAGCGTCGCCGGTAGTTAATTTGTAATTTTCAACTATTGGTAAAGGTTGATTTAAAGACAATTGCTGCATCCAATAAGAGTTTATTTCAGCTATACCTGAAGAATTTTGCACTGAAAAGCTACCACCTGCAACGACTGTTGCAATATCTACGATTGCAGGAGGCAAAAGCAATGATTCAGGTGCGCTTAAAGCGCTGTTTGGGTCTGTATTAACGTTTAAATACTTTTTACAGCCCATCGTTGAAAAAATAAATGTTGCAAAAATGAACCCGTATATTATTTTATTTTTCATTTCAAAAAATTTTAAAGTAAACGATAGTGGTTTTTGTTAAAATGTCGCTCTTACACCTACAATGAAAGATCGTGCGGTAGGAGTTTGGAAATTAGTAATTCCCTGTGCATTTCCACCACCCGAAATACTTGCTTCAGGATCGCCTCCTGTATAATGAGGGGCATATATCCATAAATTATTTCCACTAACACTAAATGTAAATGATTTAAAAACAGGGATTTTATTTATTTTACCAAAAGTATATGCAAGGCTTACATTACGTAATTTAATATAAGTACCATCTTCTATATTTGATTGCGTAAGGCTGGAAATAGAAGTCCAGTAATCTTGCGCCGACACCGCAGTAGTATTTACAGCTCCACTACTAGCATAAACAGTATTAGGTACTACAAATGGTTTATCTCTGTTATTTCCTGTTACTTTAGATGTACCATAAAACCACATATAGTTATCATCCAAATTCAAAATATCCCCTCCCTTTCTCCAATCGAATAAAAAACTAAGTGAAAAGTTTTTGTAAGTAAACGTATTGGACATACCTGCTGTAAAATCAGGATTTGTATTACCGATTGGAACATAATCAGAACTTGCTATTGGTATTCCATTGTCATCTACTTCAATCTTGCCGCTTTTAGGATCTTTTACATAACCTAACCCATAAAGTACCCCATAAGGTTGATCTTTAAATAAATACACACCGGCATTGCTAAATCCGCCTAATAGAATACTGTGCACATCATTTCCAAGAGAAAGTACTTTATTCCTTATCCGGGTAAAATTGAGGCTCACATCCCAAGAAAAATCTTTAGTTTTCACAGGTGTTCCACTTATCAATAATTCAATTCCTTTGTTTTGTATATCTCCTACATTCTGGTAAGAAAATTGGTATCCTGAAGACCCATTGATAGGGATTTGACTCAAGAGATTTTTAGATTGCCTGTCAAAATATGAACCTTCAAATGAAAGGCGGTTATTCAGAAACTTCAGTTCTAAACCGGTTTCAAATTCGTTCAGGCTTTCATTTTTCAAATTAGGGTTACCTAAAGCTGCGCTTACTCTAAATCCATTATTGCCGTTATAAGGGAAATTGATGTTGTTTATGCTAATGCTCGACCCTCCAACATAAGGAGTTGTTAAGGCATAAGGAGATAAGTTATCATTACCCACAGAAGAGTATGAAACACGTACTTTTCCAAAACTAAGTATAGATTTTTTATGCATCAGCTCAGTAAAAATGAATCCGAGTCCTGCAGAACCATAAGGATACCAATTTTTATTAATATTAAGAACAGATGTCCCGTCATACCTTCCGGTTAAACTCAAGTCTAATAGTTTTTTATACTCTAAGTTACCCTGCGCATAAAAACCTACCTTTCTGTATCTCGAAATATAATCACTTGTCAAAAAACTACTTCCATTACTTATATTATAAAAGTTAGGGATTGTAAGTCCTACGCCAGACTGAGTGTAAGTATCAGAAAAACGGGAAAGAATATTGTTACCCAGGATTAAAGACCCGGATAAATCATTCCTAAAGGTTTTATGAAGGTTAACAATAAAATCATTATTTACCTGGTGGTAATCTTGTAACCTGTTTGATACTCCTCCTACATGATTGCCAAATACTCCATTATTAATAGTATTAGCTTCAAAATACCTAGAGTTATCTGTATAAATATCCGTTCCAATACGTTCAGTAATACTTATCCATTTTGTCGGAGTATATGTAAAACTAGCAACTGGCAGAAACCTATTTACAGTAGAATTAAACCCTGTATTATCAAGTATGAAAAAAGGATTATTCCTGGACAAGGATCTGTATAGCCTTTGAGTACCATCTGGCCATGTAGCTGGCAGCGGATCCCATGTTATTGGAGCCGGGTTAATTCCCCATAATGGATTTGTCAGGCTATTTCCTTCCTGTGTTCTATGATTTACAGTGTTAATATAGTTCAACTCTATGTTAACCGTCAGGTCATTAGTAATTTGATTTGAAAATTTACCAAAAAATGAATTCCTCGCAAAAGCAGTAGTGGGTATAATGCCTTTATTATCCAAATAAGAATATGAAACTAAATAATTAGACTTGTCTGAACCACCACTAACACTTACATTATTATCTGTTGTAACACCTGTCCTAAAAAATATATCTCTTGGGTTGTATGTTTTTACAGGCAATCCACCGACTTTTAATGTATCTACTCTTGCTCCCCAAGACTGGCTACTGGCCGTTCCCTGAATACTACCGTTGATAAATTTTCCATTTAATCCTTGTGAATATTCAGTTTGATAAGGAGCCAAAATAGCTTTATCAAATTTTAAGCTGGAGCTAATACTTAAGGTAGGTTTAGAGTTTCTAGCGCCGGTTTTGGTTGTAATAATAATAGCACCCCTGGCAGCGGCAGCACCATATAAAGCTGTAGCAGCACCACCCTTTAATACAGTTATTGATTCAACAATGCTTGGATCAAGATCAATTGCCCTGTTAGAAGTGCTACCCTGGTTAAGCGCAGTATTTTGAGTGCCCTGGCTAAATACATCTATAGCACCGGGCTCACTGTTATCAATAGGAACTCCATCTACTACAAACAAAGGTTGATTGTCCCCCAGTAAAGATGTATTTCCTCTAATCACAATTCGGGAAGAGCTACCAGGCATACCACTCGAATTAGTTATTTCGACGCCTGAAACTTTGCCCGCAAGTGCATTCACCAAATTATCTTGCTTAGCCTCAACAACGGTTTCTCCTTTTACCTCTTGAGTACTATAGGTAAGCTGTCTTTTATCTCTTTTAATGCCTAAGGCAGTCACCACTATTTCATTGAGTTGCTCAGAGGAAGGTTGCAAAGTTACGTCCAGAGAAGTAAGTGCTCCTACTTTTATGCTCTGCTTCGCAAATCCGACTCCTGTAAAATCAAGAGTAGCATTAGAAGGAACTGTTAATTCGAATTGTCCCTTAGCATCAGTAGCCACGCCGGTATTCGTGCCTTTTATCTGTACAGTTATCCCGGGGAGTGGGCTACCATCCGGGCCGGCAACAATACCTTTTACAGGATGGTTTTGGGCGGATACCAACACTCCGCAAAGCATTAGCGCCATAAATAAGGAAACGGTTTTTATCATTTTTTTTAGGTTTTTGTTATGTTAAAATCCATAGTGTTAATTCAAGGCAACAGTTTCATTGTAAATGCTGCAAGTATTTTTATTTTTTTACTTTATTGTGACAATAAAGGACATAAGGAAAGTCTTTGGTGCAATCACCTTTTGAAAATCAGTATAATCTCCAGTCGCTGCCTTTAGTCTATTCGCAAGACTATTTTTGAAAAGTAATGAGGGACCTCAACCATGGAGTATCCCACCATACGCGGCTTGTTATTTTATCTCCGCCCTGCAATCCTGACACTGCGGCATTGTAATTATCAGCATTCACTTGTTTATCAATCGTTGAATAAGCCATCCTCCGTGGTACGGCGTTGGGAGATTGGCTGTAAACATATCTTAATAGACTTGTATCCCTCCTATCCAAATAATTAATGGTGGTGGCAAAGAAAACAAGTGCACAAATCGTCTACCTGTATTCTCCTATTGATGTCTTCAAAGTAATTGAGTTTTATTAATTCACTTAAGTGACTTTACAATTGCCAAAGCCTGAACTGTAAGTTCTTCCATTTTTGCGTAATCTTTTTGTTCCAACAATTTGTTGCTGATAAGCTTACTGCCCATGCCCACTGCACATACACCGGCTTTTAGCCATGACGCAATATTCTCTTTATCTAAATCCACACCGCCTGTGGGCATAAAAAGAAGGTCGGGAAACAATGCTTTAATAGCACTCATAAATTCTGGTCCTAAAATATTTCCGGGAAAAAGTTTGATCATTTTAGCGCCCATGTTTTCTGCTTTGATAATTTCAGAAGGCGTCATACAACCGGGTACCCAAAGCATATTATTTTTATCAGCCACCTTTGCAACCTCTTTCACCAGGCCGGGACAAATAATAAAATCGGCTCCTGCGTCAATAAACGATTGACAAGCCTCACCGGTTTTTATCGTTCCGATACCAAGATACATACCCGATAATTCCTTATCGCACAATTCGCGCATTTTAAAGAAATTCTGTAAAGCAGCTTCCCCCCTGTTCGTATATTCCACGGCTCTGATACCAGCTTTGTACAAGGTGCGTAAAACCTCTAAACTTATTTCGGGATCCTTACAAAAATACAGCGGCAAAACGCCTTGTTCGGGGATCAAATTCAATAATTCTTTTTTCTTACTCATTAGATTGTGTTTTATAATTGAACAATGTTATTGGATTTATCGCTATTAAGCAATTTTATTTTACGCAATCGTTATCGTATTTTTTTGAAAAATTATTACATCTATTTTTGTTCCCTAATCAAATAAGTAAGAAATTTGGCAATCCTTAAAAAAGTTGAATTCAATTCATTTATAAATAAAATTAAAAATAGACATGTCAAAAAAAGTTGTAACCCTTGGAGAAATTATGCTTCGTTTATCCACACCTGATTTTAAAAGATTTGTACAGGCAGATAGTTTTGATGTCACGTACGGCGGAGGCGAAGCCAATGTTTCCGCGGCACTTTGTAACTACGGATTGCAGGGTGTTTTTGTTTCAAAGGTTCCTGACAACGCCATAGGGCAATCAGCCATTAATCATATAAGACGATACGGGGTAGATACACAATTTGTAGCCCGGGGCGGAAAAAGACTTGGCATTTACTTTTTAGAAACCGGTGCTTCCATGCGTGCTTCACAGGTGATTTATGACAGGGCAGATGCTGCCATTGGGGAGGCGGAAATTTCTGATTTTGATTTTGATAAAATATTGGATGGCGCTTCATGGTTTCATACGACGGGCATTACGCCTGCATTGAGCGATAAAGCGGCGGCGCTTACCGAAGCAGCGCTGAAAGCGGCCAGGGCAAAAGGAATCACAACAAGCATTGACCTTAATTATCGTAAAAAATTATGGAGTAAAGAAAAAGCAAAAGAGGTAATGACCAATCTTTGTCAATATGTCGATGTATGTATTGGTAATGAAGAAGATGCTGAAACAACGTTAGGTTTCAAAGCTAAAGGCACTGATGTTACCAAAGGCGAATTAAATCTTGATGGCTACAAAGATGTGTTTCAACAAATGAAAGAAAAGTTTGGTTTTAAATATATCGCGTCTACTTTGCGCGAAAGCCACAGTGCGTCAGACAATGGCTGGAGTGCGCTTGTATATAACGGATCAGAATTTTATCATTCAAAACAATACCCGGTACGCATCGTAGATCGCGTAGGCAGCGGCGATTCTTTTGCAAGTGGATTTATTTATGGATTAGTGACAGGAATGGATTTGAAAGACGCCGCCGAATTTGGTGTTGCCGCTTCTGCATTGAAACATACTATCCCCGGCGATCTAAACCACGCCACACTCAGCGAGGTAAAGGGTTTGATGAAAGGAGATGCTTCAGGAAGGGTGCAAAGGTGAGTGGTAAAGCTCAGTCGTGAACCGCACAATGCAATGTCTGCATTGCAAATATAAAAGAGATTTTTTTATACAATTCAAACTCAATCTATGATTATTGATTCGTTATCGAATGCTGAAAACTATGCTCATCTGCATCCGCTGTTTGCAAAGGCATTTGAATTTATAAAAAACCAGGATTTAAAGGAAATAGCGATCGGGAAATACCCGATAGATGGAGACAATTTGCATGCGGCCGTTTCTGAAAAACCCGGAACTGGCAAACCAGAAGCAAAGTTTGAAGCACATGATCATTGCATCGACATACAGGTTTGCATTTCCGGCCTGGAAACGATGGGTTGGAAATCACGGCAAGATTGTGTTGATATAAAAACACCTTATAACTCCGAAAAAGATGTAACCTTCTTTAATGATAAGCCCGATACTTATTTTGAATTACATGATGGGCAATTTGCCATCTTTTATCCTGAGGATGTACACGCTCCGATGATCGGCGACGCAGTGATTAAGAAAATGGTGGTGAAGGTGAAATTGATTTTTTAGATAAATTGAGTAGTTGAGAATTAGTGACTACCAAGAAAACGGAGGTTCTTTTACAAGCAGATTAGAAAAGTTGGGTCTTGATATTCGTCTAACTACGTTATGATTACTAACTATTTCCCAAAAAGAATGAATGTAACCGTGTAAGGCTTGTTCATCTAATTCAATTACGTTGTTGTCGCTGATAGTTGAGAAAAATTGTCCTACTATTTTGCCACATTCTGTTGCCTTTTGTTTGAAATTATCAATTTCTTGTTGTGACCAATTGTTCAAACACAATTCATTATCAAAGTATTTTTTCAAGTTGTAAAGTTCTAATACTTCGTTAATGTCAGTATAATTTTATAGAATAAAGCGTTTAAATCGTGAGTGCTTATAATCCCTTAAATACAATTCAATCACAGTTCTGATTCTTTTCTTTTTTGCTTGAACAAAAAAGAAACAAAAAATTCAAGGACAACCCGATCGCTCCGCGCGTTTGTCCGG
>DATCFI010000294.1:0-28365 GCA_036509585.1 Hanamia sp.
TGGCCTCACGCCCAATTTCAGGATTAGCACCTGCACCCAAGCCTTGTGTAAGGTGGGGGCCCAATTGCACTTTGTTTGGCACGCGGCTGGTAGTGATTGCTTGTGCATCCGTGTTGCAAATAATGAAATTTACTCCATCAATGTTTTGGTTGAACATATGGTTAACAGCATTGCTGCCGCCACCTCCTATTCCTATTACTTTCAGGATAGAAGATTGTTCTTTTGGCAAATCAAATTGAATCATAGTAAGTTTCCTCCTTTTCCCCGAAGGGCATTTTTTTTGTTATTGGTTAGTAATTAGCTTTTCATTTTATCAGGGAAAATGAAAAGAAAGTTTGTTTTATTTTTTTAAATGATACGAATCTATCAGTCGCCCCAAGGACGCATGTAAAGGGTTCACAATTCCGAATCTCCTTCGTCTTTAAACATTTCTATTAATCCGTTTTTGCAGGAGTCCAAAAAGGTTTTCAGTGTTTTTCTTGGCTTTACTACATTTCTTCTTTCGTCAACTTCTTCTGCGTCTTCGGCTACGATTTCTTGTTGTAATCCTTCTGGAATTTTAATTTTCGCAAATTGCTGCTCAAACTGTTTCCTTTTATTTTCATAATCGTTATACCCTTTCAGAATTAAGCCAAGGCAGGTAGCATACATGGGCTTTGCAAGTTCTTCTATATGCCCGGCTGCGAGGTGTTCATTAGGATAACCAATACGTGCGTTAAGTCCCGTCACGTATTCAGTGAGCTGAATCAAATGCTTAAGCTGTGAACCGCCGCCAGTCAGCACTACGCCCCCATTTAGCATACGGTTGTCTAGGCCTACCTGCTTTAAATGATAAGCTACGAAATCCATAATCTCACTCATTCGTGCCTGTATAATGCTTGCAAGGTTTTTTACACTAATCTCCTTAGCTGCCATGCCGCGCAGGCCTGGAATGGTGATATAGGTATTAGATTTTGCTTCATCCGCAAGTGCGCTTCCGAACTGTACTTTCATTTGTTCGGCCTGTGTTTTTAGTACACCTAAACCCGTCTTAATATCTGTTGTAATGTTTTCACCACCAAACGGAATCACCGCAGTATGTTTTAAAATACCTTCATAAAAAACAGCAAGGTCAGTTGTACCACCGCCAATGTCCACAATGGCTACACCTGCCTCCAGATCATGCTCACACATAACAGCAGCAGCTGAGGCCAACGGCTGCAACACCAGGTCTTTTATTTTTAATCCGGCTTTTTCAACGCTTCGATTGATATTTCTGATTGCGTTTTTATCGCCCGTGATAATATGGAAGTTAGCACCCACTTTTACTCCTGAATAGCCTATAGGATCGGGAATATTTTGAAAATTATCTACCGTAAATTCCTGCGGAATCACATCGATGATCTGGTCTCCGGCGGGTATATAAGTCTTATACTGGTCGTTTACCAATTGATCAATTTCAGATTGTATAATTTCATTTTCCGTGTCGTGTCGTACAATATCGCCACGGGTTTGCAAACTTTTGATATGATGGCCGGCAATACCCACGTACACCTCAGAAATTGGCAGATTAGGGTTACTGGCATAGCAGTTTTCTAAAGCTGTTTGTATTGCTTTAATAGTCTGGTCTATGTTCAACACCATGCCGTGTTGTACCCCGTTGCTGTTCGCACGGCCAAAACCGAGGATTTCAAGTTTGCCAAATTCGTTTTTTCTTCCGGCAATAGCCGCGATCTTGGTGGTACCGATGTCGAGGCCTACAATAATGGGTTGTTCGTTGCTCATGTTTTTGTTTTTAATTTCGTGCCTTTTGCTTTTTGCTTTTTAATTCTTAATAATCACTTTTAGGCGGCATTACCGCCTTTGGCACCTGCTTCAATTGTTCGGCAGGCTTTTTTTCTGCTTCTTTGCCAGCCTCTTTTTTCACCAATGGATCGTTGGAGTGGGCAGGACTTGGTTTTTCATTTGATGATGGATGAGAGTCTACTGTTTTCTTCACTGCCGGTATTTCCTTTTTAAAGGTCTTTCCCGGATTTTGGGGTGGGGCCACAGTAATTTTGGTTTCAGAGGATTTTTGCTCTTGGATTTTGTCTTCAACCCTTGTCTCATTTGGTACGTCTTCTACAACGCGCGAAATACTTATTTTTTCATTATTGTTTTCAGTTGGTTGAGGCAATTGGATTTTCGTAGAATCGTCTGAATTCTTTTTTGTCTGATCTATGATACTTTTCATTATTTGAACAGAGCGTAGCGAATCTGATTTTATTTCCGCTTTATCCCTGTTCACGGCAACCACCTGGTTCTTATACTGCACATCTATTACTGAATATTTGCTCCAGCCAACCTTTGTTTGCACCTGCTTATAAAAAGCGAGTAGCGTGTTAAATTTTTGCTCACAATTATCCGCGTTACCAAAACGAATTGACTGATCTCCCAACTTTGGCGTAAGCTCAAAAGTGCGAGCGGGAGTAATATCTATCTGATCTACCTGGGCCATCCAAAAGGGATGTGCATTAATATATTCACTCACGACTTTAATTCCTGCCAGGAGAATGCTATCAGGCTTTTGAAGCAAGGCCGCCTCGGTAGGAAAGCTTGTAAATACCGGAAGCCGCGCTGAAAATTTGGAACTCAAAGGCAACCTTGTTAAAGAACTGTCGATATAAAATGAGGCGCCTGTAACAGTAAATATTCTTGCTATCGGTTCTCTCTCTGTTATTTTTACCTGAAGCACATTGTTATTGTCAAAAAATATTTCCGCACTTTTCACCCACGGCTGTTTTGACAAAGCATTTTCCATTTCGCCAAGGTTGAGCTCACCGACATTTGCATTTTCAATTTTTTGTCCGTTCGTTTTTTGCATTATGGCCAACACATCTTTTTTGTCAACAAAATAATTATTCTGCACTCCTGAAATCTGGATATCGACTCCTGCAATGTATTCGATATTTTTCCTGGTAATAGCGGCCACCAAAAGCACTATAGTCCCGGATCCCAATCCGATCCATATTGCGATTACAAGAATCTTTTTAAAACTATATTTACTTTTTTCAGTCATATTATTTTTAGTCAGTATTCAAGATAATTTCTTTTATCGGCTGTACGAGTTGAGCAATATCACCCGCGCCCGCTGTTATTAACACTTCTCCAAAACTGCTTTCCCGTACTAATTTTAAATATTCGCCCGACAGGTATTTCAACAATTCTTCTTTAGTCACAACAGTTGCGTTTTCATTTTTCATTTCTTTTAAAATCATTCCGCTGCTTACACCTTCGATCGGCATTTCTCTTGCGGGATATACCGGCAAAAGCAAAACCCGATCAGCCAAATCAAGACTTTCAGCAAATCCTTTCGCGAGGTCCCTGGTTCTGGAAAAAAGATGTGGCTGAAAAATAATCGTGCACTTTTTAAAACTGAACAAACTTTTAGCGCTTCGTATCAAGGCGCCTAATTCGGCAGGATGATGCGCATAATCATCAATAAATACCACATTGTTCTTTTGATTCACTGCTTCATTTACCGGAATGACATATTCAAATCTTCTTTTCACACCCTTGAATGTGCCTATTGCGTTCTTAATTTTTATTGGATTGATTTCCAGGTGAGTGGCGATGGCAATGGATGCCACAGCATTTTCAACGTTATGCATGCCACCCATATTCAATTTTACATCGGTGAGTTCCCAATCTTCTGATTTTACATCAAATACATAGCCGCCATCACGCATCGTCACGTTTGATGCGTAGATGTCCGCAAAGTCATTTTGAAGGCTATAACGTAAATGATTAGCCGCAGTAAAATTTTTCTCCGCAAGACCGTATTTCGTCAACAAGAATCCTTTGGGTTTTAACCTGTTGGCAAATTCCACAAATGCATCTTCCATATTTTTTACCGTCCCGTATATGTCCAGGTGATCAGGATCCATGGAAGTGATCAGGGCTACATCCGGAGATAGTTTTAAAAAGCTACGGTCGTATTCATCTGCTTCTACCACTGACACATTATTGCTACTACTCCAAAAGTTGGTATCATAATTTACAGAAATACCACCTAAGAAAGCATTACAACCAAATCCGGAATGACGAAGTATATGCGCAACCATGGTACTTATAGTCGTTTTACCATGTGTTCCAGCAATACAAATATTATAAGAAGACTGAGTGATCTGCTGAAGCACATCGCTTCGTTTCACCAATTCGTAATTGTTGTCTTTATAAAAATTAAACTCTTTATGGTCCCCGGGAATCGCGGGGGTGTAAACGACCAACTCAGCATTTTTATCAAGCAGTTGCACATTATCTTCGTAATGTATAAACATTCCTTCTTTTTCCATTTGCCTGGAAAGCGGTGTCGACGTTTTATCATGACCACTAACAACCACGCCTTTGCTGAGAAAATACCTCGCCAGGGCGCTCATTCCAATGCCGCCAATCCCGATAAAGTAAATCCTTGATATGTTGGTTATATCCTTCATCCTGCTATTATCTTTCTTTATTTTTTAATTCTTTTTTATTTGATTTATAATTTCTGCCGCTATAGTTATGTCGGCATTTATATTCTTTAATTCAGACACATTATTTCCTAATTCGTTCATCATTTTTTCATCTTTCATCAATTGCAGTAAACAAGGAAATAATTCATTTTTTACTTTTTCGTCAGCCACAATTAAAGCTGCCTTTTTATTTACAAGCGACATCGCATTTACGGTCTGGTGATCTTCCGCAGCAAACGGGTACGGAACAAATATGACCGGTTTGCCAACTGCGCAAATCTCCGCTACCGTCATCGCGCCCGACCTTGCCACTACCACATCTGCCGCCGCATAAGCATTTTCCATCTTATCGATAAAAGCATTCGTCCAGATATTGCTTCTCTCTTCCTCCAACTTAGCGGCTTTCGCTGAATAAGTTTTTCCGGTTTGCCAAATCAATTGAAGATTATTTTTTTTAAAAACATCTATATTCTCATCAATTGTTTCATTAATACTTTTGGCACCGAGACTTCCACCCATAACGAACACCGTTTTTAATTCAGGCTGTAATCCAAAAAATTTCAATGCTTCATCTTGATCAATTTCCTCAGAAAAAACTTTTCGTATAGGGTTTCCTGTTACCATAATCTTTTGCGCTGGGAAATATTTTTCCATTCCTGCTGAGGGAACAAATATCTCTGTGGCTCTTTTGCCTAACATGATATTGCTCTTCCCGGGCAGGGAATTGCTTTCATGGATAAATGATGGTATTCCGTTGCTCTGCGCGAATCGCAAAACCGGGAAAGTAGAATACCCACCAACACCCACTACAGCATCCGGTTTGAAAGATTTAAAAATTTTTCGAACCTGCATAAAACTTTTAACCAGCTTAAATGGCAACCCTATATTTTTAATCAAAGAACTTCTGTTGTAACCCGCTATATCCAACCCTTCTATTTTATATCCCGCCGCGGGTATCTTGTCCATTTCCATTTTACCTTTCGCTCCAACAAATAACAGCTCTAGCCCGGGAATCATATTTTTTAACGCATTTGCAATTGCCAATGCGGGAAAAATGTGCCCGCCTGTTCCGCCTCCTGCAATGATAATTTTCATCTCAGCCTCCCTTCCCTCCATCCCGATAGCCATCGGGAGAGAGTTTTAAAAAAATAATAATCAGCAAACAAGCAAATAATCATGATTCTCATTTTCGTAATTCTTAGTTCTTTCAATCTTCATTCTCCTCTTCTTCACTCACGCCTTCATTAGTTTGCTGCAATGCTAATTCAGCACTTTTACCTTCGGCCTGTTCTACATTTCTCGCTACGCTCAAAATAATTCCAATAGCAAAACAAGTAAACAAAAGACTGCTTCCGCCCATACTCACCAGTGGCAATGTAACACCCGTAGTAGGAAACAGGTTTACATTTACAGCCATATTTACCATAGCCTGTATCACCAAAGTAAAACTCAGCGCTACAGCCAGGAATGCGCCAAAAGCATAAGGGCATCGCTGAAATAACTTTATACTTCGAAACAGGAATAATAAATAGATGAGCAAAATAATGGCGCCTCCTACCAGCCCGTACTCTTCAATTATAATCGAATAAATAAAATCACTGTAAGGATGTGGCAAAAAATTTCTTTGTTCGCTTTTCCCGGGACCTTTACCAAAAACCCCACCTGTAGCAATAGCAATTTTTGCTTGTTGCACCTGGTAGGAAGCATCTTCTTTATCAGCATACATAAATTCCTGAACACGCTTTACCCATGTGGGCATTCTACCAACACTAAAAATGGCCGGCAGATCTTTCGACACCTGTTCCTTATGATCGTAATAATGGGAAGATACTGCCACCAAAAAAATCAGCGGTATCAAAGCTGAACCAACAACCAGTAAAATATGCCTGGTTCTGACTCTCCCGATAAACATAAGCATTAGCGCGATACCGCCAATCAACAAGGATGTAGAAAGATTGGCAGGTGCTATTAAAATGCATATAATTCCTACCGGAACGATCAGGGGAAGAAATCCTTTTTTAAAATCCTTTATTACATTTTGCCTGCGACTAAGAAGCCGGCTCATGTACATGAAGAGTGCAAGCTTTGCTAGATCTGACGTTTGAAAAGTAAGATTGATGACCGGAAGTTTTATCCAGCGGCTTGCGTCGTTAATATCGCTTCCGTATTTCAACGTATAAATAAGTAATGGAATAGAAACGACAAACAAAATAGAAGACACCTTCGAATAAATGGTATAGTTGACCCTGTGGGCAAAATAAATAATGATAACACCCAGGCATATATACCCAATTTGCCTGAACAAATAGCTTTCGGTAGATTTATTCATCCGGTATGCAAGCGAGCCCACGCTGCTATACACCACAAGAATACTAACCATTGTAAGCAATATCACAATAGCCCAGATCACTTTATCGCCTTTGGTGCGGCTCAAAAATTTACCGGTAACTTCCTGCGCAGAAGAAAACGAATTAGATACTATTTGGTTTGTTTCATTCATTTTTTTTATAAAAACAATTTTATAAATCTTTTACAACCTCAATAAATTGCATTCCTCTATCTTCATAATTTTTAAACAGATCGAAACTGGCACATGCGGGAGATAATAATATCACATCACCATTATCCGCAAAATGAAATGCCGCCTGTACCGCTTCCTTCATGCTTCCTGTATTTACCATTAACTGAACATCATTTCCAAAAGCCTCGTGAATTTTTGTATTATCAATGCCGAGACATACGATCGCTTTTACTTTTTCTTTTACCAAATCTTTCATAAATGAATAATCATTGCCCTTATCCACGCCACCCAGTATAAGTATCACAGGCTTCGTCATTGATTCCAGCGCATACCAGGTGCTATTCACATTAGTAGCTTTGCTGTCGTTGATAAATTCCACGCCTCTTATAGTTAAAACTGGAGACATCCGATGTTCAATCCCGGTAAATGTTTGCAGCGACTCACGAATTTTTTCTTTTCGTATCCCTATTACTTCGGCGCAAACAGCCGCTGCCATTGTATTGTATTGGTTATGCTTTCCCTTCAGGGCAAAGTCAGCCACATTCATTTCCATTTCTTCTTCTTTCCATCTCAGGTGCATATTGGCATCTATAATGTAGGCTCCTTCGGGTAGTTCGTTATCCATACTTATTGGCAATAGTTTTGTCTTGTTTAAAAATTGATTCAGATATTTCTTTGTTACTTTATCATCATCGTTATAAATAAATACATCCTCTTCAGTCTGATTCTCTATAATCCTGAATTTGCTTTTTATATAATTTTCAAATTTGTATTCATACCGGTCTAAATGATCTTCAGTGATGTTGGTCAATATGGCTACATCCGGTCGAAAACTTTTAATATCATCCAGTTGAAAAGAACTTATTTCCACTACATAGATTTTTTTGGGATCAGTAGCAATTTGCCGTGCAAAAGAAAAACCAATATTCCCTACCATCGCACAATCCAATCCTGCCGTTTCGCAGATGTGGAAAATCAAAGCGGTTGTTGTCGTTTTTCCATTGCTGCCCGTAATTCCAATGATCTCACTTTCTCCTTTGAACCTGTATGCGAATTCTATTTCGCTTATCATCTCTATTCCCCGTTTCCTGATCTCTTTTACCATTTCATTCTTTTCAGGAATGCCAGGACTTTTTACAATTAGAGACGCATTCCAGATTTTTTCTTTTGTATGCGCTCCTTCTTCAAAATCGATCTTGTGCAAAGCCAACTCGCTTTTAAAGTCAGGTTTTATTTTGCCTCCATCACTCACCAATACTTCAAAGCCTTTTTGCTTCGCCAGCAATGCAGCGCCGACACCGCTTTCGCCGGCCCCCAGTATTACAATTTTTTCCTTCATTAGCGTTCTATTACAAACAATCTGCGGATTAGACAGATAAAAAATGGTTCTTCAAAAGCATGAACTCAACGGGTTAGAAAAGCGATTCACAGATATTGGAGTTGCTCAAAGCTTTTCAAAAATCAATGTGCGTTCAATTTTCTATCTCAATTTTAATGTAACCACTGCAAATACCACTGCCAGAATAGTTACCACCCAAAACCTTACAGCGATCTTGCTTTCGTGATATCCTAATTTTTGATAGTGATGATGCAATGGACTCATTAAGAATACTCTTCGTCCTTCCCCATATTTTCGCTTTGTGTATTTGAAATAACTTACCTGTACCATCACACTTAAAGTCTCCACTAAAAACACAAAACAAAAAATGGGTATTAATAATTCTTTTCTTACTATAATCGAAAGCGATGCAATGATGCCTCCCATCGCAAGGCTCCCAGTATCTCCCATGAAAACCTGTGCCGGATAAGCATTGTACCAAAGAAACCCCACACATGCACCCACAAAGGCAGCTATAAAAACCGCGAGCTCGCTAAGATTAGGTATGTACATTATATTCAGGTATTCCGCAACGCGTAAATCGCCACTTACAAAAACAAATATCCCTAACCCCAATCCTATAATAGCGCTAACACCTGTTGTCAGTCCATCCAATCCATCGGAAAGATTCGCTCCATTAGAAACCGCCGTTACAATAAAGATCACGATCAGTATATACAAAATGTAGGTATAATCTTCCCAGGCTGCAGGCAACAATCTTGCATAATTAAATTCATGCGTCTTCACAAATGGTATCGTTGTAATCGGAGTCTTTACGGTCACAAAACGATGCACTTCCCCATTGGAGACTACGGTATCTTCTCCCACTTTGTGTTCGCCTCTTTCTGGCACATAAGTGCTCATTGATTTGCTTCCGATTATTTCGCGTTTAACCACCACTGACGAATTAAAATAAAGCGTAGTTCCTATAATAATCCCCAAAATAACCTGGCCAAATATTTTAAATTTTCCGGCAAGCCCATCAGCGTTTGTCTTTTTAAAATCAACGCCTTTTTCTTTAGCAACCCGCTTTGCCTTTATTTTTAAGTAATCATCTATAAACCCGATAATACCTAGCCACACTGTACATAAAAGCATTAGAATCACATAAACTTTATGGAGGTCTGCTAATAATAAAGTAGGAATTATAATCGCAAGCAGAATAATAATTCCGCCCATAGTAGGCGTTCCGCTTTTCATCTTTTCTCCGGCAAGGCCTAGCTCCCTCACGGATTCGCCAATTTGCTTTTTCTTTAAAATCCTGATCAGTTTCTTACCATAAATCATTGTAATAATTAATGATAATAAAACAGCCACCAACACCCTGAAAGTGATAAAATGGACTAGCCCGCTACCGGGAAACTTAATACCATTTTTTGCAAACCATTCAAATAGTTGATAGAGCATTTTAAAGTTGATTCAGTTTAATATTTTATTTATCCATTAATTGAAACATTTCCATTAATACTTCTTTATCGTCAAAATGATTTTTTACCCCATTAATTTCCTGGTATTTCTCATGCCCTTTGCCAGCCACTAAAATGATATCTTCTTTTTGAGCAAGGGATACCGCTGTTTTAATGGCTTCCTTTCTATCGGTAATGGATATACATTTTTTTCTCGCAGTAACGGGCACACCTTTTTCCATTTCTTTTATAATTTCAGCCGGGTCTTCACCGCGAGGATTATCAGAAGTAAAAATTACTTTATCACTATACTCGCAGGCTACCTCAGCCATTTCGGGCCTTTTGGTCTTGTCTCGATTGCCGCCGCAACCCACAACAGTGATAATTTTCTCTTCTTTTTTACGTAAATTTTTTATTGTTGCCAACACATTTAGCAGCGCATCCGGGGTATGCGCATAATCCACAATCCCCACAATTTTTTCCTGCAGAGATACCATATAATCAAACCGACCTTCGGCGCCTTCTGTGTTACTTAATATGCGCAATACCTTTTCCTTATTCTCTCCCAAACAAATGGCAGCGCCATATACTGCCAATAAATTATACGCGTTAAATGTGCCTATCAACCTAAAATGAACTTCTACATCATTAACTATTAACTCAAGTCCTAACAGCGAATCTTCAATGATCTTGCCTTTAAAATCGGCCATTCTTTTTAGACTATAGAGATAGGTCTTTGCTTTTGTATTTTGTAGCATAACGCCTCCACGCTTATCGTCCGCATTACTTAACGCAAACGAAGTGGCCGGCAAAGAATCAAAAAATGATTTTTTCACTCTAATGTATTCGTCAAAGGTCTTGTGATAATCGAGATGGTCGTGGGTAATATTGCTAAATATGCCACCGACAAATTGCAAACCCGCTACCCTATTTTGATGGATTGCGTGTGAACTCACCTCCATAAATACATGCGAGCATCCGGCGGAAAACATTTTCCCGAGCAACTGATTTAGGTCAATAATATCCGGCGTAGTATGCGTAGCCGGAATCACCTGTTCAGCAATTTGATTTTGAACCGTGCTAATCAACCCGCATTTGTAACCAAGGGAAGAAAATAATTTGAACAATAGAGTTGCAATCGTTGTTTTCCCGTTCGTACCAGTCACGCCTGTCAACTTCACTTTTTCAGTTACCCGGCCGTAAAAGTTATGAGCCATAATACCACCAGCCTTTGCGCTGTTTTCTACCACTATGTAATGAATTTTTTCATTGGTGATCATCGGAATGTTCTCACAAACAACAGCAATGGCACCATTCGCAATGGCATTCACAATAAAATTATGACCATCAGAAAGAGTACCATTTATAGCAATGAAACAGTTGCCGGGTTTTACTTTCCGGGAATCAATCTGCAAACCATTTATTTCTATGCCTGTAGTTCCTACAATAGAATGAATGTTTACACCATATAATATTTGCTGCAATGACGCCATTAATTCAATTCAATTTTTATTTGTTGTCCTTTATTAAAATCCGCGTTTTGTGCCAATGACTGGGATACCACTTTTCCTCTCCCTGTTGCTGAAACTTTTAAACCCATATTTTCCAATAAATAAACCGCATCTTTTAATCCCATACCTTTTACATCAGGCACCTTGGTAGATACAGGTGATACATTATCAGCCATTAGTTTAACACTACCATCATGAACGATTGTTGTTGTCCAGGCTCCCGTAGTAGAATCAGTTTGCTTATATTTGAATACATCAAAAATTTTATTTAAATCAGTTTTCAAGCCATAAAATTGATATACATTATTATCAGGCTGTGGCAGTATATCGAACCGGTCATCTGCCACCCTGGAAGCATACAACCTGTCGGCTACTTCTTTGAACACCGGCCCGGAAACTGAAGCTCCGTAAACATGCTTTGATTCGCTACTATTCTGGATTACTACCGCTATACTATACTCAGGATCCTTAGCCGGGAAATAGCCCATAAACGCAGATTGGTATATTTTTGAAGTTTTATTATAACCACGATTATCCATAGCCGTTACAGCCGTGCCTGTTTTTCCGGCAAACTCGTAAACATTACTCTCCAGCATATGTCCTGTACCATGCGGGCTTTCTACTACGGCCAATAAACAACCCTTTAATTTACCGAGTGTTTGTTCGTCACAAATTTTATCAATAAGCACTTTTGGTTTGAAAGTTTGAATTTCTTCTCCCATCTCACTGATCGAATTCACAAGGTAGGGTTGCATCATCGTTCCGTTATTCGCAATCGCATTATATACCATCAAAAGATTTAAAGGCGTTTCCAGTTCTTCATAACCATGGGCCATAAAAGGAATAGTTGTTTTTCCCCAATATTTATTGGATGGTTTTTTAATGTAGGGTTTGGCTGCGCCCACTATGTCAATCCCCGAAGTAGTATCCAACCGAAGGTCATGTAAATGCTGCCAGAATTTTTGAGGTTGATCGTGATAATATTCATCAGCCATTTTTGCAAAAGCAACGTTGGAAGAGATGGCAAATGCTTCTTTCACAGTTATTTTTCCGGTCCCTAAATGTGAATCGGTAATTCTTAGTCCATAAAAATTCTTTTGGCCGCCTTCGCAGTCTATAATACTTCCTGTATCCACATAATGATCTTTTAGCAAAGAGATTAAGGTGGCTATTTTAAAAACAGACCCCGGTTCCGTTCTCATTCCTAAGCCATAATTATAATCTTCCCAATAACTTCCGTCCGGCCTTCTGCCAAGGTTTGCGATTGCTTTTATTTTTCCTGTTTTAACTTCCATCACAATACAACTTCCATGAATAGACGCGTTTTGAGTCATCATTTTTAATAAAGCATTTTCAGCAACATCCTGTATATAAGTATCTATGGTAGTCGTAACATCTTTCCCGTTTTCCGGTTGTATTTCAGCACCATCCACCGGTATATATGAACCAGCGATATATCGCATCAGCCTTTGTCCAGTCTGGCCCTTAAGCACACTGTCGTAAGATCTTTCAATGCCCACATTTTTACTTGTATCACCCCTGGAAAGCCCTACTGTACGATTAGCAAGAAGCACATAAGGGTTTACCCTGTTGTCTCTTACATCGACAATAAACCCACTTTTGTTTCTACCTTCTCTTATCAATGGAAATTGCCTGAGTTGGCAATAATCTGCAAAAGATATTTTCCTTTTCAAAAGATAATACCGATCCCTGTTTTTATATTGTGCCAGCAACTCCCTTTTATAGCTGGCAGCGCTGGCATCTTTAAATAGACCCGCAAGGCACTTACTAAGAGAATCCAAATTTTTATAAAATCTTTTTCCTCCTTTCTCGCGAATTCCATCAGCGCCAAAATCCACATGAATGTCGAACACGGGAATCGAGGTACTTAGCATATTGCCGTCTTCACTAAAAATGCTACCACGTTCCGCATCAATATCCATGTATTTCAAGTGTTGTTTGTTACTCATGCTTCTCCAATAATTTCCCTGGAACTTCTGGATATAAATAGCGCGTCCTAATACTACCCCCCCTAACACAATAATGACAAGGAAGCACAAATGAACACGCCACAATATGTCTTTTTTTATATCCACTTTTTAGTTAATAGTTATGAGTTATTAGCATGTTCTACTAAATACTTTTACTTATTATTTGTTGCTTTACTATATTGACGTATCACTTATCCGCATATCCACTACATCAATTACCTACCTCACTTCTCCACCAACGTGTCAACTATCCGAAAAGGTGGAATCAATAAAGGTTTTAACCCCAATGGCTCTACCACTTTTGCCAATTCGCTCTCTTTACTTCTAAATATCACGTCTTGCTTCACCGTTTTAAATTCATACTCCATTTCTTTAAGATGCTTTGATGTTGAATTTATTTTTCTCATTGTATTATCTGCATAATGACCATTGGCTATGTAAACGATCGCAATAGCGGATATAAAAAAATAAAAAGGAATGTTCTTTACCAGCCATTTATTGTACTGAAAAAACCTTCGTCTTTTTTTGGGACTTTTGTTTATTTTCTTATCCGCTTCTATGGTATTTTCGGTTGTCATATTTCTGATAACCTTTGATTTATTAAAAATTATTTCTTTGACATTTTTATTTTTTCAGCAATCCTCAACTTTGAACTTCTTGCTCTCGGATTATTCTTCAATTCTTCTTCTGTCGGGATGATTGGCTTTTTTGTAATCAGCTTTAATTCACTACCCATTGAATTACCGAATACATCTTTTTGCTTTTCCTTAAAAGTTCCGTCTCTGAAAAAATTCTTCACGATGCGATCTTCCAAAGAATGGAAGGTTATTACTGCGATTCTTCCGCCCTCTTGCAATACATCAACAGACTGCCCCAGCATTTCCTTAAGCACATTTAATTCATCATTCACTTCGATTCTTAATGCCTGAAAAACCTGCGCAAAATATTTCTCAGGATTCCCTTTTACAATTGGATAAAGCGCATTCTTAAATTCGTTAATCGTATAAAGAGATTGTGTTCTCCTTAAATCAACAATCGTTTTTGCCAATGTTTTTGAATTCGTCACTTCACCGTATTGTTCAAAAATTTTATGCAACACCTCTTCCGGGTATTTTTTTATTATATCCCCTGCCGTTTTGGATTCTCCCTGGTTCATTCGCATATCCAAAGCCGCATCAAATCTTGTAGAAAACCCCCGTTCGGCCTCATTGATCTGGTGGCTCGACACACCTAGATCCGCCAATATACCATTCACTTTTTCAATTTTATAAAAACGAAGAAAACGTTGCAGATGCCGAAAATTATGGGGTACAAAAGTTACCCGAGCATCTTCTGGCACATTTTTTCTGGCGTCTTCATCCTGGTCGAAAACAATCAGTTTACCCGAGGCACTTAATTGCTCAAGCATCTTCTTACTATGGCCCCCACCTCCAAATGTGCAATCGACATATACTCCCGATGGAATTATCTGCAAGCCATCTATGACTTCTTGCAATAATACCGGCACATGGTATATGCCTTGTTCCTTCATTATTGTTTTGCCATTTTATCACCTGCCATTACCTCCTTTGCCAAATCGCTAAACGCTTCCGGTGAAAAACTTTCAAAGAACTGTTGATATTTCACTTTATCCCAAATCTCAATTTTATCTATCGCCGAAACCAATACAATTTCTTTCTCAAGCCCTGCGTATTCCATCAGGTTTTTTGGTAATAAAACACGCCCAGCGCTGTCCGGGCTTACCTGGGTAGCACCATTCAAAAAATACCTCTTAAATTGTCTTACCTTCGGATCAAAATCATTCAATTTGCTCAACTCAGAAAATACTGGTTCCCAGCTCACAGATGTGTATAAACTCAGGCATTTTTCAAACCCTCTATTTATTACAAAAAGATTCTCGCCTTCTTCAGGAAGCTGTTTTTTGAATCCAGCCGGAAGTAGAAAGCGCCCCTTTGCGTCTAATGTAGCTTCGTATTCGCCTATAAAGCCTGTCATTATGAGTTGATTAATACGTAAATTTCTATAATTCCCACAAATTAACACTTTTTCCCACTTCTCCAACAAATTTTGGATAAACTTTTTATTCACTCCTGCCCAAACACTCTATGGCGAAGGCTTACCGAGTGAAATTAAACGGAGGAGATGTGGAAAAACTGTGAATTAACAGCGAATTGTTGTGGATAAAAAAATGGCGGAATAATACTGTCAATTTTTCATTGGCTATAAAAGAAGGCCGTAGCAGGCCAACAAGAGCAGCAAATTCTCTTCCTTTTAAGCAAAAAGATTTTCGCTTAAAATAAAACTCTTGGAATTATTTGAGTAATAATGTCTTTATTTTTTGCAGGCATAATGCCTACACAATATTGTTAAAAATGAGATGGAGAATAGAATGAAAACTTATAGTAATTATTCAAAAATTTGGTGGATCAATATAACACATTAAATATTTTGTTTTCTTCCCGGATAGATTTGCAATCCTTTTTCAAGGCAATCCATTGCATGATTAATATCCTCTACGTTTAATACGTAGGCAATACGAACTTCATTTTTACCCAAGCCTTCCGTCGCATAAAAACCACTACCAGGTGCCAGCATTAATGTGGCACCATCGTGGCTAAATGATTCCAACAGCCATTGGCAAAAAACATCGGCATCATCAACAGGTAAGGACGCCATCGCATAGAAAGCACCTTGCGGATTGGGGCAAAATACACCTTTCATATTATTCAGACGCCTTACGATCGTATCTCTTCTTAGCCGATACTCTGCCTTTGTTTTTTGGAAATAATCCGAAGGCAGATCTACTGCCGCTTCGCCCAAAATCTGTCCAAAGCCGGGTGGGCTTAGTCTTGACTGGGCAAATTTCATAACTGTTTGTACCACATCTTTATTTCGGGTTACCAGCGCGCCAATCCTGGCACCGCAAGCGCTATAACGCTTGCTGATGGTATCCATCAAAATTACATTTTCGTCTACCCCTTTTAGTTGCATTGCGCTTAAATGCTCCCCTCCATAACAGAATTCACGATAAGCTTCGTCAGAAAATAAAAAAAGATCATGCTTTTTTATGATTATTTTCAACAACTCCATTTCCTCCCGGCTATATAAATACCCTGTGGGATTATTTGGATTGCAAATGATAATTGCTTTTGTTTTTGGCGTGATCAACTTTTCAAAATCTTCGATAGGAGGCAAAGCAAATCCTGTTTGTATAGTGGATGTAACCGGTATTACATTAACGCCTGCTGATATGGCAAAACCATTATAATTGGCATAAAATGGCTCTGGTATAATCACCTCATCACCGGCATCAAGACAACTCAAAAATCCGAAGAGAATCGCTTCGCTCCCACCCGTGGTAATAAGTATTTGATTTTCATCTACATTTATATTTACGGCGTGGTAATATTGCACCAACTTTTTCCTGTAGCTTTCGTTACCCGCGCTATGGCTGTATTCAAGTATTTTAAAATCCGATTGACGAACCGCATTTAATGTCGCAGGCGGTGTCTCAATATCAGGCTGACCAATATTCAAATGATAAACGGTAATCCCTCTTTTTTTTGCGTCCTCTGCAAAGGGAACTAATTTTCTGATTGGCGAAGCGGGCATTATTTTACCGCGGTTACTTACTGATAACATATTGTAAAGATAATTTGAAGTTTGAACTTAATAACATATCAAATCCAAAATCTTAAATCTTAAAGGAGAAAAAAAATTGTTGACCAATATTTATCCTTTCTGCAATGCCAACACCATTCTTAAATCGCTATAGCTGATATCTCGGGGTAGTTTTTCTTTTAAAGCTTTAAAACTTTCTTTGCCATAAATTTTTGCAGCTTCTTTTATCAATCCCTGTTTTTCCACTGAAACCAAATCGTCAATATTTATTTGTTTACTGGCAATGAAAGAACCCAGATGTCCTTCAATAGTTCCCGTTGTCATACTTCTTTCTTTGGCAATTTCAGCGATGGATTTTCCCTCTTTAAACAAATTGAATGATAAAATATGAGACGGTATTTTTTCTTCCAAAGATTTTTCTTTTCTTTCTATTTTAGGATTCGAGTCCTTAGCACCCATATTGCTTTTAATGCTACTTCTGGTACAAAAGTCCCGAACTAAATCTAAAATATCATCGCCATATTTATCTGCTTTTAATTTACCAAAACCACTCAACTGCATCAACTCCTTTTTGGAGAACGGCAAATAGGTAGCTATTTCTTTCAAAGCGTTTTGATTCGCCACCATGTAAATTGGCAAGCCGGTTTCTTCAACAATCCTATCGCGCCAGCGTTTTACACTATCAAATAATTCCGAGTTTGATACCTCAACATGAGGTTGCTTTTTACCGCTTGCATATGAAGACACCTTGATTCGGGGAAGTTCATATTTTATTTTATTCTGCAAAAAAGCCGTAACAGAAAATGATTCTTTGCAATAGTTTAAATAAAAATTCTGAAGGTGAAAGGCCAGCAATAATTCGTTCAAAGATTCATTAATAATATTGGCAACCTCTCTATGTTCAGTTATTAACGGATGATTTTGGACCGCTTCCTCCAGAGCTGAAAACTTTGGCACAAAATAATTTGCAGCATCATTAATTCTTTTTTGCAATGCAACATTCTTTTCGATCATTGGTTCCTGCTTCATTAGAGATCCCGTTTGACTTAAAAACTTTAAGCCAATATTTCTTTCAACAGTAAACGAACTTTTAAGCTCATTTATCCATTTGGCAGCATCAACGTTTAGTTTTTCCTTATGCTCGTTCACTTGAAATGCCAAGACAGTCAAAAGTGAATTTACTTCATTAACGGAAAAAATATTTTCTAATAATTGTTGAGTAAATATTTGTCTCGCACCTTCAAACCTTTCTGCCAGCGAACCTTTTGGCGTTAGCGTTTTCTGTCCGTTAATTACATTGTCATTACTATAGATAGCCGCAGCGGGTATTTTGGACAAAAGAACAATTCCATCCAGGCTGGTACAGCGACTGAGCGCCACATACACCTGGCCGCTACTAAAAGCGGCTCCCGCATCTATCATTACTCTTTCAAACGTAAGCCCCTGGCTTTTGTGAATCGTAATAGCCCACGCAAGCCTTAATGGAAATTGGGTAAACGTGCCTAACAGTTCCTGTTCCAATTTTCCATCATCCCTGTTTAGTGCATAGCGGGAATTTTCCCATGTTTCCTTTGCAACATTAATTTCAAAACCATCAGATTCTACAATTATTTCGTCCTGTGTCAACGATTTTATGACGCCAATTTTCCCGTTAAAATATTTTTTTTCGATCGTATCATTTTTCAAAAACATCACCTGTGCTCCTTCTTTTAAAATTAGTTCACCCTCCGCCGGATACATATTTTCAGGAAAATCCTCTTCAATAATTGCGTTATAGGTAACAGAAGCAGCGGATAATTTATGCAGCTCCCGCCCATTGATCTGGTCGGCCTGGTTATTGTGTGAAGTGAGCGTGATGTATTTTTCTTCGAGGTCAGGCCTGAAAGATGGAAAGTATCTTTGATGCAGATCTTCAAAATCATCCGCGTTCATTTGGTTGTTCCGCACTTTATTTAAGAGATAAACAAATGAATCTTCCTTCTGTCTGTAAATTTTATTGAGTTCAATTAACATCGGCATTTGTTCTTTGACAACGTAGCTATCAAAGAAAAATTCAGACGAATAATATTCCTGCAGGATGCTCCATTCGTGCCGTTGAGCCACCGGCGGCAACTGGTATAGATCGCCAATACACAATAATTGCACGCCACCAAACGGAAGTTCATGTTTCCGGCGTACCGATCGTAAAATCGTATCGATCGCATCCATCGTATCACAACGCACCATGCTAATTTCATCAATTATCAACAAGTCCATCTTACGAAGAATCTCCTGTCGACGTCTGTTGAATTTCATTTTGCCGAGCAATTCACTTTTGTTCGCGGCTGTAGGTAAGAACGGATGAAAAGGCAATTGAAACAAACTATGCAACGTAACACCTCCCGCATTAATAGCGGCAACGCCTGTAGGTGCGGCAACGATAATATTTTTGGAACAATTATCTTTCAGGTATTTAAGAAAAGTCGTTTTGCCGGTACCGGCTTTCCCGGTCAGAAAAATATTCTCGCTCGTTTCTGTAACAAAGCGATAAGCAAGATCGAATACTTCGTTGCGATCTATGGAGTTCGTGATTGTCGCGGTATTATTATCAACCATAGAAAAAATTTAAAAAAGACAACATTACTAATATTTTTCATCTTAACGATCATGGAACATTAGAGAAATTGAAGATAGCGAAAATCATTGGTGAAAGAACTCCCGGCAGCAGACATCTTTCATTGACTTTCTTCAAAAACAATGAAACCGAAAATTCTGCAAACAAACCTAACTGTCCGTTAGGCAGGCATTTTTATCAAGTTTATATTTTTATGCAGTGAACAAAGTTTTATTGTCGATTTCTATTTCCTCTTTTACAATTTATTACTTTCGTTCAATTCAATAAAACTCAAATGATGAAAAAAATCTCCTTCTGTTTCATAGTAACCTTTTCCTTTCTTTTCTATTTTTCTGTAAATGCCTTCATAAGAATACCTGATGTTTTTTCTGATAATATGTTGTTGCAACAGCAAACAATTATTCATTTTAATGGCTTTGCAGATCCTGGCCAAAAGATAAGCGTCATCCCCGGATGGAATGGAGACACTTTAAAAACTTCTGCCACATCAAATGCAAAATGGGCCGTTGACCTAAACACCCCCAAAGCCGGAGGGCCTTATCAAATAACGGTTATAGGCGATAGCACGATTACCATACAAAATGTTTTGATAGGCGAGGTATGGATATGTACCGGGCAATCCAACATGGAATTTACTGCTGACTGGCATTTTAATAATTACCAGGAAGAGATCAATAACGCCAACCATCCTGAGATACGATTTTTTCATATCCAAAAAATAGAAGCCACCTATCCGCAGCAAGAAGTTCGTGGCAAATGGGAAGTGTGTACGCCACAAACTATGCACTCTTTCAGTGCCGCCGGATATTTTTTTGGAAGAACATTAAATGAGAGCCTTCATCAGCCCATAGGTTTGATAGAATCGTGCTGGGGAGGTTCGCCTGTAGAGGCGTGGACACCTGAAGAGGTTTTCAAAAACAACGAACAGTTGGCTATTTCAGCAGCGGAGTTAACGCCTGTTCCGTGGAGCCCGGTAAGACCCGGGGTAAACTACAACTCGATGATAGCGCCTATTACTAATTTTACAATTGCCGGCACTATCTGGTACCAGGGCGAATCCAACGTAACCAATGCATCGGGCTATAAAGCAACTTTTAGTGAAATGATCCAAGCGTGGAGAATGCGCTGGAAAAAAGAATTCCCATTTTATTTTGTACAGATAGCGCCTTACAATTATGGAAAAGGTTATGGAGGAGCTGAGGTGAGGGAAGCGCAATTGCAAACTTATAGAAGTGTGCCTAATACCGGAATGGTGGTAGTTACTGACATTACCGGCGACACGAATAATATTCACCCAAAAGATAAACTGGATGTAGGAAAAAGGCTGGCTGCCTGGGCGCTCGCCAATGCATACCACAAAAAAAATATTACCTTTTCAGGGCCGCTTTACCGGTCTATGCAAGTAAACGGAAACAAAGCAATCATTCATTTTGATTTCGCGAAGAATGGTCTGACGAAGAAAGGCGAACGCCTTACTGATTTTCTTATCGCCGGCGATGATCGTCAGTTTTATCCGGCAACTGCAGCAATTTCGGACACTACGGTAGAAGTTTACTGTCCGCAGGTAGCGCATCCAATAGCTGTAAGAATGGGCTTTTCCAATACGGCAATTCCAAATCTCTTTAATAAAGCCGGGTTACCGGCGTCGCCATTCAGAACTGATACCTGGGATTTAAAATGATAAATAACGTGTATGATTATACGATAATAATTTTGGAAGATTTGCAGTAAACAAAGAAATAATCAGTATTCCTATTCAAAGAGAATCTCCTTCGTCAAATTGTTCGCTATCCTACCAAATCTTTACCCGCGATGAATCCGGCAAATACATTTTATCACCGGGCTTTACATCGAAGGCTTTATAAAATTCATCTATGTTTACGAAAGGCCCGTTCACCCTGTATTTTTCGGGCGCATGAGGGTCTGTTAGTATTTGAGTTTTCAGGCTTTCATCACGCGTTTCATACAACCAACTTAAAGCATAGCCCAGAAAGAAACGCTGCATAGGTGTGAATCCATCAATGATTTGATTATCCTTATACGCTTTTGATTTTTTGAAAGCCGTGATCCCGATTTCCAATCCGCCAAGATCAGCAATGTTTTCTCCCTGCGTAACGGTACCATTAATATGATATCCCGGCAGCGGTTCAAAGGCATTGAATTGTTTTATAATCCCTTCGGCTCTTTTTGTAAATTGTAGCGAATCTTCTTTGGTCCACCAGTTGTGTAAATTTCCTTTATCATCATACAGCCTTCCCTGGTCATCAAAACCATGAGTAATTTCGTGACCGATGGAAGAGGCGCCCACGTATCCCCACATCGTGGCATCATCCAGTTCCCCATCATCGTAGCCCGGAACGATAAAAGCCGCGGCGGGAAAAACGATTTCGTTATTGCTCGGATCATAATATGCATTATAGGTCTGTGGGTACATATCCCATTCATCTTTATCCACCGGTTTGCCCAGTTTATTTATATTAAAATAGTACCACCACTTGTCAGCATTGATCAGGTTTTGCAAATAACTTTCCTTACTAATATCCATACCCGAAAAATCCTTCCATTTATCAGGGAAACCAATTTTCTTTTTAATCGCTGCAAGTTTTATCAGCGCTTTTTGTTTAGTGCTGTCGCTCATCCATGTAAGATTTTGTATTCTCTCTTTATACGCATCTCTTATGGCTTCTACCATCTTAATGTAACGTTGTTTCGCGGAATCATTAAAATATTGCTTCACATAAAGTTGGCCTAATAGTTCACCCATAGCGTCCTGTTCAGAATTAATCACTCTTTTCCAGCGCGGCTGGCGTTGTTTAGCACCACTTAATAATTTTTTAAAATTAAAATCTTCAAAGCCATAAGCATTGGGTAATGCAGTTGCATAGTGCTCTAATAAATGAAAGCGTAAATAATTTTTCAAAACAACAGGGGCCGTTGATTTTAATATCCCATCGAGTGCGGCAAAAAATTCAGGCTGGCACACGATCACCGAATCAATGTGCTTAACGCCTGTGGCGGAAAGAAATTTTTCCCAGTTCATTAGCCGATACTTTTTTGAAAGGTCTCCGATGGCGGTTTTATGATAATTGGCATAAGGATCTCTCAACTGTTCCAGCGTACGGGAAACCTTTGCCAGCTTTGTTTCGAAAGCCAGGATGGAAGTTCCCGCCGTAGTATCTCCGCCGGTACCGGTGCGGCTTAATTCCAGGATTTTTGCAATGTGCTTTACATATTCGTTCCTTATATTTATTGTGGAAGAATCTGTCTTAAAATAGTATTCACGATCAGGCAGGCCAAGACCTCCCTGTGACAGCGAGTATGCCTCAACCTCACTATTCATTTCATCAGGACCTACGCTACCGTCGAATAAATTTTTAACTCCGTTATTATACAATGGGGTAATTGCTTCCGTGAAAGAATTGATTGTTTTTATAGAATCAATTGTGTCGAGCCAGGGCTGCAATCTTTTCGTTCCTTCCTTTTCTATAGCCGAAGTATCCATTGCAGCCCTCCAGAAATCGCCAATCATTTGCGAAGCGCTTCCTTTTGCTCCTTCATTTTTAGCAGCTTCTTCGCTGATGGTTTTAAGTCTTTTTTGGTTTTCTTCATCAACTATGTAACCTATCCCCCATCCATTTTGGTCGGCAGGAATAGGATTCTTTTTAATCCATCCACCATTGGCATATTCAAAAAAGTCAGCCGATGGTTTTACTGTAGTATCAAGGTCAGCAGCTGCCACATATGTCTTTACAGGTATTTTGCTGTTATTATTACAGGAAAGCAATAAAAAATACACAATGACAATTGGAAGGAATTTTTTGAACACACTTATCTTTTTAAGTTTAAAAAAAAGGCAGAATAATGTAAATTATTAAAAAAGGTGAAGTAGTTATTCAGCGGTGTCTCTAAAATATTTTCTTAGTTAAATTTCCGGGTCAGTAAACAAATAAAAAATGCAATTTCTTATTCACCTATCCAATCAAAAAACTTAAAGACTTAACGCAGAATCCAGCTTTTGATGAAAAAGCGGGAACTCATTGAGGTTATTATGAGCGCCGTTTTCAATGGTAACAAATTCATCGCCAGGTTTTAAAACACTTTTTAATTTAGCGGCACAACGATAAGGTACAGTTTCATCTGCAGTACCCTGGAAAATAAGTACCGGGGCGGTTACATCCTTCAGATACTCGCCTACAGGGAATTTAAAATGCGCCATGCGCTCTGTTGGATAAACAGGCGCGTAAGACCTCATCAGGTCTGGAATACTATAATACGGCGTTTCCAAAATTAGTCTTGAACACTTCTCTTTCGCTGCGATATAAGAAGCTACTCCCGTACCTAACGATATACCATACACGATAATTTTTTCTGCTTCAAATTTTGAATGAACCAGTTTATAAACTTCTTTAGCCTGCTTGTATATGTTTTCTTCTGTTAACGGGCCAGTGGTCTTTCCAAACGTAGGATAATCGGGCATCCATACTTCATAACCATGCTTAAGGAAGAGACGCGCTTCGTCTTCATAGCGTGTCACGTTTCCCCTGTTGCCATGAAAATAAATTACCGCGCCCTTTGGTATTGAATCAGCCGGAAAAAACTGAATCATGTTCAGCGTATCCGTTTCATTCATGGCTATATTGATTTCTTTAAAAGGAATATCAAACTTGAATTTAAAATTGCTATCCAAAGGAATCGGGTGAAACAAAAATTTTTCCTGGAGATGATATAGCGCTATTCCAACAGAACAATAAACAAGTGTAACAATTATTGATATCCGGTATAATTTTCTTCGTAAGGAAATCTTTGGCCTCTTTTCTTTCATTTTTTTTGTAAATTTTAGTTCTTAGTTGCTTTATGCTTTTCAGGGTGCTAATATATCTCTTAAAAAGTTATGATATTCGGGGAAGGAAGGAAGGTTATTGTGGCCTCCTCCTTCTATCGTTATCAGCGTTATTTTCCGTGGATTCAACTGCTGTAGCTTTTGACTTTGACTGATTGGGATCAACCAATCCTTGCTTCCATGAATAATATACGTATGGCAATTCACCTTCCTAATCCATTTATCAGTTTGCAGCCGATACCGCAATACATAACGCATCGGCAAAATCGGTATAAACCGCTGAACCGCTTTTGTAAAACTGTAATAGGGCGAATCCAGTATCAAATACCTGGGCGAATTATCACTCGCGAGCTTCGCAGCAAACCCGCTACCCAGGCTTCTTCCATATACAATAATTTGATTTTCGTGATGCTGAACTGCAAGCGTATCATAAATTACCTGGACATCCTTCAGCATTTCTTTTTCACTTTTTCGGCCGGTACTTTTACCGAAGCCACGGTAGTCAACCAGCACCACATCATACTGGTAGCGATAAAAATCCCGGGCATATTTAGCCCATCCTTTTATGCTTCTCGTATTGCCATGTAAATATAGTATCAATCCCAACGGGTCTTTCGCGTAGAAGTGCAAACCGTTAATCCTAACTCCCGGCGCCACATCAATAAATAATTCTTTAAAGGGTATGTCGTATTTATAAACGAAATCAGCTTTTAATTTCTCTGGCTTGAATATAAAACGCTCCTGTATTAAATAAACAAAAAGCATTAACGCGGCATAACCTGCAATAATATATATGAGCGTGGAAGACATTTTTATTTAGAGAACTACTGAGCGTTGATAGCGGAGGTATTAGTTGCGAGATTATCAGGTAGGAGTATTAGTTATGAGTAATACGTTCTTCTCCTGATCACTAATCAATTTTCACTCATCACTCCTTCTTCACTACTCACCACTACCGTCGTCCATGAAAATGCGCCTTAACTTCAAACGCCTTACCGGCGCAACTATCAGCGGGAATTTTTCTACTACTACATTACTTTGCTCCAAACCAAAACCTCTCTCCTCACTTAGACTTACCTTTTTTATCCAGAAATATAACTTCATTACCAGCTTTTCAAAGATCGGTAATTCATTATCCTGCGACAGAAATTTCTCCAACACAATAAACTGAAAATCGCCAACTACGTTATTTTTTTGCAGGCTTTCATAACGGCTGGTGATATTTACCTCCTTATTAGCCACCATATCCTGCACTACTTTTTTAAACATCAGGTTGATGCGTGGCTCCATCCTGAAACCCAACCGTAGCTCAACTCTTATTACCTCGTT
Organism: Hanamia sp.; assembly: GCA_036509585.1. Lineage (GTDB taxonomy): Bacteria > Bacteroidota > Bacteroidia > Chitinophagales > Chitinophagaceae > Ginsengibacter. Next base: position 25,684 of record DATCFI010000294.1, read on the forward strand.
GGGTATAATCGTATCTACTGTATACTCAGCAACGTAAGGGTCATCCTGCGTATCAACGTGAACAAACCAATAAATATCCGCACGCTTTGGTTTGCGGTTTAAAATAGAGTATATAATCTTGTGCTCAATTTCTTTTGGGTTATTAGCACTAGTTAAATATACCACGTGGGTTGCATATTTAGGTATGCTCATGTCATTACTGATCTCCTGAATTGTAGGAAGATATTGATCTAAACGGACAAATTCTACATACCTGTTTTTAATTTTCCTGGCCCTGAACCATACATACATTACCGTAAACAAACCTCCGCCAATGATGAGCGTTACAAATCCGCCATGTGGAAATTTTTCGAGATTAGCTATAAGAAAACTTAATTCAATGGTTAAATAAACTGCAAGATAGAGATACACCAAAAATTTTGGCGTCCGCCTTGAAATCAGGTAATTGGCAAACAATAAGGACGTAGCCAACATACACAACGTGATGGCAAGTCCGTAAGCAGCCTCCATATTAGAAGATGTCTGAAAATAAATCACCACGCCGAGGCATCCCACCAGCAATAATGAGTTAATACCGGGAATGTATAACTGCCCCCTTTCCTCGGTTGGATAATTTATTTTCATTTTTGGCCAAAGGTTCAGACGCATGCTTTCACTAATCAGTGTGAACGATCCACTTATCAATGCCTGGCTCGCGATAACCGCGGCCACCGTAGATATGATAATACCAATGATCCTGAACCAATCAGGCATAATTCCAAAAAATGGATTAAACCCGTTGTCAATAATTTCTTTCGAAAGGGTAGTCCCCTGATACTTAGCCAGCAACCATGCTCCCTGCCCCAGGTAATTAATAATCAATGCAATTTTTACATAGATCCAGGAAACCCTTATGTTTCCACGGCCACAATGGCCCAGATCGCTGTAGAGCGCTTCTGCGCCGGTAGTACAAAGGAAAACTGCGCCCAATATAAAAAAGCCCTTTGGATACACGACTAAAAGCCTGATCCCGTAATATGGATTAAGAGCCTTGAAAATACTGAGGTTATCAAACACATGTATCGACCCCAGAAGAAGAAGCATCAGGAACCAAAAAAACATGACGGGTCCGAAGAGCTTGCCGATGTTGGCGGTTCCAAATTGTTGAGAGAAAAATAACGCCAACAAAATAACGATAACAATATAAATAATAGCAGTACCGCTAATATCTGCAAAAACAGGAATTTGCCTCAAGCCTTCAACCGCAGATGTAACCGTAATCGGTGGCGTAATAATTCCATCTGCAAGTATAGCAGCGCCGCCAATCATCGCAGGAAATACCAACCATTTTTTCTGACGCCTGATCAAGGCGTATAATGAAAATATCCCGCCTTCTCCATTATTATCTGCTTGTAAAGTCAGCGTAATATATTTTATCGTGGTTTGAAGGGTAAGTGTCCAGATAATACAGGACAATCCTCCCAAGATAAGTTCATAAGAAATTAATTTATCCCTTATAATGGCATTGAACACATAAAGAGGAGACGTTCCGATATCGCCGAAGACAATTCCTAATGCGATTATCAATCCAAGCGGCGTAGCTTTGTTAATATTTTTCTTCACGCTATTGCTTTAGTTTTTTACAACCAAGGCCGCATTTAATAAGACTCAATTGGCACATAGGTCGAAAATAATTTGCAAATGTATATGTAAAGAATCTATTGGTCATTAATTATTTCGCAGCGCGCAAAGCCTGCCAGCACCATAAATTCGTGATCTCTTTACAACCTTTTGATATTGAGAATTTTAACAGGATTAACAAAGGTAGTATTGGTATCAGGTTGACTATGTATTTGTCTCACGTATTGCATCCCATCAATCACTTTTCCGAAAGTTACGTACCCTTTTTTGTCAGGACTGGCGTCGCCGCCATAATCGTAATCCGGCTCGTCATCGAGACAAATAAAAAATTCAGAATTTCCTGAATTAGGATCTTCATTACGGGCTAGCGAGATGACCCCATACTGATGTAAAATACCTGTCTGCTTTGTGGTCTCAAGCGGAATTCCAGGAATAGTTTGCTGCAATTTGAAATTAGTGTGCCACAGTCCACCTTGAATCAACTCAGTTTTGGCCACATTCATAGCCTGGTCGTTCTTTTTTAAAACCCTGTAGAAGGAAGTATTTTTATAATAGCCCGAATCCACATAAGAAAGAAAAGCCGCGACGGTCTTTGGCGCTTTTTCAGGATAAAGCTCCACAATAATGTCTCCATAATAGGTCTCGATATCGACCGTAGGTTTTGAATATGTTTTGTGCGTTTGAGTACAACTGTATATTGAGATGACAACGATTATAAAAGCGTATTTTGAAAAATTAAAAGACATGAAATGTTTTATTTTTCTTCTAAAGATAAAGGAACCAATCCTTAATTTTTTATTGAAGCGATGAAGATAAGAAAAGAATATTGACAGTAAACGAGGAAACAATTGAGATTTTCATTTTAACTGTCTTGACAATTTTATTACTTTTCGAAATTTCATTATTGATTCAAAAAAAGATGAGGCCGTCTCAAAATCAAATTTGAGGCAGCCTTTTTTCATTTTGTTATTTAGGCAAAAAACTTTGAAGTTTAAAGATTTGCCCGCAATCATTTTTGGCGCTTCAGTTTTATGGGGTATCTGGAAGTTTCGGCTGCCTTAA
>DATCFI010000295.1:0-8618 GCA_036509585.1 Hanamia sp.
AAAGCTAAAACACTATCCATACCTGAAAATATAATACTCCTGTTTCTGCCTCCCTATAGTCCTGAATTGAATCCGGCAGAAAAAATATGGGCAAAATTTAAAAGAGACTTTACCAACAGGTTGTTTAAAACTTTAGATGACTTCGATAAATATATCTGCGCTTTAGTAAACAGACTTACAAAAAATGAAGTGAGCAGCATCTGCCAGTTCCCCTATATCTTCTTAGATCATTTTTGGACTAAATTATAATTCCTATTGGTATTAATCAAACTTTTCAGCAACTCTTCTTTCTCCATCAATCTCTTTAATAAGACAATTTGATTTCCTGCCCTCACAAAATTTTGTTCTTCGTATCTGGCACCGTAATAAGTGTCGTTGTTCAGATAATCCGTAAGAAAGCGAATAGCCTGCATGTAGATCATAAACTTGCCTGAATAAATAAAATGATGCCGCTCTTCACGATTTAATTCGTTTTGCATTTCACTCATATATCCTTCCCAGATTGACTTAAAATAGGCTTCCCTGATTTCAATTTTAGAAAAATCTTTTTCCTCTTCATTTGCCGGAGAAAGATAGGTGCGCATCATATCGCCCACATCGCTGATAGAATATCCAGGCATTACCGTATCCAGGTCAATCACGCACAAGCCTTTATTTTCTTTATCAAAAAGCACATTGCTTATTTTAGTATCGTGATGGGTTACCCGCAATTTGAAAGAAGGATTGCGCAAAATTTCTTCATAAATTTCTACAATATTTCTGTTGTCTTTTATGAATTTTATCAGTTCTTTTGATTCAAGGATGCGGGGTTGATTTCCGTTTTCAAGCGCAGCTAAAAACTGCTGATACCGGAGGGCGAGGTTATGAAAATCAGGTAAGGTTGTTTGTAATTTTCCTACAGGGAAACCGGATAAGAGCCTGGTAAACTCTCCGAATTTTTTTGCTGCCTCAAACGCTTGCCCCGGTTTTTCAACTGTCGTAATAGTGTGTGAATTTTCAATAAAAGGAATGAGCCTGTAATATCCGGAACCCTTTATATACTTCATTTCCTCACCACTTTTTGTTTGTACAGGTTGTGCAAATAAGTAGCGGGGTTGATGTTTCGATAAATAGTCTGCAATCAATCTGATGTTCGTTGCTATCGCTCCAGGATTTTTAAAAACATTATCGTTTACTTTTTGTAAAATAAATGATTGGTGAGAATTTTTTATAAACCATGTGGAATTAATAAGCCCCGTGTTAATAGGTTCTACTAATAAATTTTCAATTGGTAAGTCATACGCGTCCAACACTTCAACACTCGGTTTCATGGTATTTGTTTGTGAAACAAACTTAAACCACTAAAATTTAAAATGGAAGCGCAAACGTTTGTCTTAATTGTCTGACGTTCGCCGTCTGACAATTAAAACAGAAAGAAAATAAATATGACGGTAAATAAATTCTTGATAGTAAAGAAACAAATAAGTCAAATTTTCATTTTTGATGAATCACTAACTTTCCCTCAATAATGATATTTTTAAAAGAAGGTGTCTCATCAGGTTTTTTTTGCTTTTTTAGAAGTTCGAAAACGATTTCCGCTGCCTTTTTTGCCTGTTGATAAGGAAATTGTTCCACCGAGGCCAACGGGGGAAACTCCAGGTAATTGGTAATTGGAAGATTAGCAAAACTCACAAAGCAAATGTCTTTGTTGATTTTCAATTTTGTCTTCCTTGCATATTGAATCGCATCCAGCGCTACATAATCATTGATAGTAAGTATTGCTGTGGGCGGATGTTTCAGGTTCAACAATTCTTCCATAGCGTTATACGTTTTTTCCTGTGTCAAATCTGTAGTTACTATCAGCGACATATCAATTTTTATTCTTTTCTTTTGCAGGGTACTCATGTAAGCCTTGGTTCGTTCCATGCATGATTTCATTTCTCCAGGGCCGTTAATTACGCCTATTCTCCTATGCCCTTTTTTAATAAGAAATTCTACCGCTTGTTTAGTACCGTCTGAAATATCAGAAGAAACCTTGTTGACATTGGGCAATTCGGGTACGCGGTCAAAAAATACAATTGGAATATTATAATTTTCAACGGCCATAAGATGGTCGTAATTTTTGGTATGTTTTGAAATAGAGACAATGAGTCCATCCACCCTTTGATTTTTCATTGCTTTGATAATCTGTTTCTCTTTTTCTACATCATCATGTGACTGTCCGATGAGCACACTGTATTTATTCTGGTTGGCCACATCTTCAATCCCGTTTATTGCTTCAGAAAAAAATTCTTCTTTAAGATTTGGCAGTATTACGCCAATCGTATTTGTTTTTTGTTGTTTAAAAAAAAGCGCAGTTTGATTAGGTTCATAATTTAGCTCCTTTGCCAGTTTCTGCACCTGTGCTGTAGTTCGCAATCCAATACTTGGATGATTATGCAATGCCCTGGAAACAGTTGAAACAGAAAAATTCAATTGCCGGGCGAGTTCTTTAAGCGTGATAATTTTATTAGGCATACAAATAGTGCTGACACAAATTACTTTTTTTTGGCGACTTTGGCGAAGCGTCGTATGTATTTGTAAGTATTAGATTTGAAAATTAGCAACCAAGTTGACAATATCCGAAAAGTTTGAATTTAACAACTGGCCAACCGTAAAAAAAAGAATAAATATCCGTTGACGCCATTGAAAAACATCCAAAAACAATTGTCTTTGAAGTAGGTACTGTTCATATATGAAATGATTTTTTAGTTATCAATTTTTTCTTGATACCCCCATTGAAAAACCATTTTCAATTCCATTAATTAATCGAAAAAACGTCCGAAGTATTTCTGGAAGCGCTACAAAATAGAGACTATGCTTTTGAAAGATACTATTACTCAAAAAATAGAGTTATAACCAAGAATTAAATTTAGCGTAAAAAAATGGCTGCTTAGAGCAAAAAAAAGCCATCGTATTGCTACAGATGGCCCTCTTTTATACCCCAAAGAAAACGAGTTATTAGCTACACCCCATGCTGTTGCCACAATTGAGGCATTTATAGCAAGTGCCGCTGCGGATTGTTATGTGTCCACAGGTGTTACAGGCGGGTGCATCGCTTTGCATATTTTTAGAAGCAGCATTCACGGCATCTATGCCCATACCGGCTTTTTTTGTATGCGCTTCTCTATAAGATTTTTGCGTTTGTCCTTTTACGTTAGAAGAACCGGTAACCCTTATTTCGCTAAGTTCGGGAATGCGCTCCCCAATGGTAGGCGTATTTTCATCCCAGGGTTTGTTACCCAGGTTTTCTACCTCCGGCTTATCTAAGACATGAACCAGATCATTTCTGCCCAAATATTCATAGGCCAGTGAACGGAACATGAAATCAATAATAGAAGTGGTGGTCTTAATATTCGGATGATCTACCATTCCCGAAGGTTCGAAACGGGTGAATACAAATTTTTCCACAAATTCTTCCAGTGGCACACCGTATTGAAGCCCGATAGAAATAGATATTGCAAAACAGTTCAGCATACTACGCATAGTTGCTCCTTCTTTAGCCATATCTATAAAAATTTCTCCTAAAGTCCCATCGCTGTATTCGCCTGTTCTCAGGAACAGAGCCTGTCCGTTAATTTTTGCTTTTTGCGTAAAGCCTCTTCGCTTGGCAGGTAAGGTCCTTCTTTCAACAATCATGGCAAGCTGCCGTTTTAGTGAAGTATCTTCACTGTTTTGCACTCTTTTATTTACTTCCTCCAACAGATCGTCAATTGTCAATTGCCCCATATTAACCAAAGCGGTTTCATGTTGATCTGTAGTTTCTTCGCTTTCTGATTTCTTCTTCTTATCACTTTTGTTGCTTAACGGTTGCGATAATTTAGAACCATCGCGATAAAGCGCACAAGCCTTAAGACCGAGTTTCCAACTCAAAAAATAGGCGTCTTCAATCTCTTCAATCGTTCCTTCATTGGGCAGGTTGATAGTTTTGGAGATAGCACCACTTAAGAAAGGCTGTGCTGCTGCCATCATTCTAATGTGTCCGCTGTAATGAATATATCTTTCACCGGTTTGTCCACATTTATTGGCACAATCAAACACGGATAAATGTTCCTCTTTTAGATATGGAGCACCTTCAACGGTCATGGTACCGCAAATGTAAATATTGGCCGATTCTATTTGATCATCAGTAAATCCTAAAGCTTCCAGTAAGCTCCATTCAAAATTGTTATAATCTTCTGCCTTAAAGCCTAATCTTTTTAAGCATTCTTCTCCCAGGTTAAACGCGTTGAAAACAAATCCAATTTCAAAAGCAGTAGGCAAAGCCGACTCAATCTTTTGCATATCGCCTGATGTAAATCCTTTTTCAGAAAGTGTTTCAAAATTGATATAAGGCGCTTTTTCCAAAGTGGCATGGCCTTTTGCAAAATTTACAATTTCTTCAATTTCATTCTCCGCATATTTCAAGTTACGCAATGCCTGCGGCACACTTTGATTAATAATTTTAAAATAACCGCCACCGCTTAATTTTTTAAATTTCACCAGAGCAAAATCAGGTTCTACGCCGGTAGTGTCGCAATCCATTACAAGACCTATCGTTCCGGTAGGCGCTATCACCGTTGTTTGTGCATTTCTATATCCATATTTTTCTCCAAGTATCACTGCGTCGTCCCACGCTTTCGTAGCGGCTTTCAGCAAGTAATCGGGGCAATCTTTCGCATTAATTCCCTGTGGTTTTATTTCTAATCCTTCGTATGCATCCATTGCATCATAAGCTGCAGCGCGATGATTGCGCATCACTCTTAGCATGTGCGTTTTATTTTCTTCATACTTGCTAAATGCGCCGAGATGGCCAGCAAGTTCTGCAGAAGTTTTATAAGCAATACCGGTCATTATAGCGGTAATAGCGCCTGCAATACCGCGGGCTTTGTCGCTATCGTAAGCAATACCGCTTACCATAAGCATGCTTCCAAGGTTGGCAAATCCTAAACCTAATGTTCTGTAATCATAACTTAATTGTGCTACTTCCTTACTTGGAAATTGCGCCATCAAAACAGAGACTTCCAACACGGTAGTCCAAAGACGAACCATATATTCAAATCCAGTAACATCAAATGTGTTATCAGCTTCATTAAAAAATTTACGAAGGTTTACCGATGCAAGGTTACACGCTGTATTATCTAAGAACATGTATTCACTGCACGGATTGCTTGCTCTTATTTTCCCCCCTTCAGGACATGTATGCCATTCGTTGATTGTGGTATCGTATTGTGTGCCCGGATCGGCACAGGCCCACGCGGCGAAATTAATTTCGTCCCATAATTTTTTGGCCTTTACTTTTTTCATCGTGCGACCATCACTTCTTGCCTTCAATTCCCAATCTGCATCTTTTTCCAACGCATGGAAAAAATCATTGGAAATTCGAACAGAATTATTGCTATTTTGTCCGCTTACTGTTCTATAAGCTTCCCCTTCATAATCACTGGGATAACCAGCTGCAATCAACGCAGCTACTTTCTTTTCTTCTTCTACTTTCCAGTTTACAAATTTTTCAATTTCGGGATGGTCTATGTCAAGACAAACCATTTTTGCAGCGCGCCTTGTAGTACCACCGCTTTTGATAGCGCCGGCTGCTCTATCACCTATTTTTAAAAAACTCATCAATCCGCTGGAAGTACCGCCGCCACTTAGTTTCTCGCCTTCTCCGCGAATAGAACTAAAATTAGTTCCTACTCCACTTCCATATTTAAAAATCCTGGCTTCCCGAACCCACAGATCCATGATACCTCCTTCATTTACCAAGTCATCATCCACACTTAATATAAAGCACGCATGAGGTTGCGGCCTTTCATAAGCTGATGTGGATTTTTTCAGTTGTCCATCTTGTCCATCCACAAAATAATGTCCTTGCGGCTTTCCTGTAATACCATATACTTCATGCAAACCAGTATTAAACCACTGCGGAGAATTAGGAACGCAAGCCTGGTTTAATATAGAGTACACCAATTCTTCATAAAAAACCTGCGCGTCTTGTTTCGAAGCAAAATAATTGTTGCGCTCGCCCCAAACCCGCCAGCAATGAGCCATACGATGAGCAACTTGTTTTATCGATGTTTCTCTTCCGGTTGATCCATCCGCTTGTGGTACGCCAGCCTTGCGAAAATATTTTTGTGCTAAAATGTCTGTAGCTATCTGGCTCCATTGTTTAGGAACCTCTACATTATCCATTTGAAAAACTATCTCACCGGTTGTATTTTTTATCACCGATGTGCGGTAATCATATTCGAACATATCAAAAGGAGAAATCCCTTCTTTTGTGAAATGCCGGGCAAAATTGAGGCCGGAAGCAGATTCTTTTTCTAATGACATCGGGTTAATAGTACTTTTGATTAATTATTTGTTTTGTGTGTTGCGAGAGAACGAAAATATTTTTTCTCTTCCACAATTCGTGTCATAAAATATCAACACGGTGTGGATAAGAATTATGCAAATTTTTCTTTGTCAGGCGGGCATTGGATTATCCCATTTTATTATCCTGTAAAAAAAGATTATTTTACTTTTTTTGAATTTTTGGCATCAATATTTTATATAATATATAACTCAGAATTAAACATGAAAACGGTCATTCAAAGAGTAGCACGATCGGCTGTAACCATTGACAATAAAGCAAAATCTGCTATCAATGTCGGTTTACTGGTTTTAGTTGGCATCCAAGACGCTGATAATGATGAAGATATAAAATGGCTGAGTAACAAGATCGTAAACCTTCGCGTTTTTGATGATGAAAAGAGGCTACCTAAACTATCGGTAAAAGATATTAATGGCGATATTTTGCTTGTAAGCCAATTCACCTTGCAGGCTTCCACTAAAAAAGGAAATCGACCTTCTTATTTAAAAGCAAGTAAATCAGAGATTGCTATACCCATTTATGAAAAAATGATCAGACAGTTAGAAATAGATTTGGGTAAAAAAGTATTCACCGGCGAATTTGGAGCCGACATGAAAGTGGAACTGGTGAATGACGGGCCGGTAACGATTTTGATTGACACGAAGAATAGAGAATAAAACCCCAAAACCCTATAGGCGCCTCACAATGCTATTTTTTGACAACAAAAATACTTTTGAAAATGAATGAAGCAATCACAATAAAAGAAGCGCAATCCAAAATTGATAACTGGATAAAAACAGTTGGGGTTCGGTACTTCAACGAACTCACCAATCTTGGAATACTAATGGAGGAAGTGGGCGAATTATCAAGATTGATCGTTAGAAAATTTGGTGAACAATCTTTTAAAGAAAGCGATAAAGAAAAAGATTTATCGGATGAAATGGCTGATGTTCTTTGGGTACTGATTTGCCTCGCCAACCAAACCGGCGTTGACCTTACAGACGCACTCGAAAAAAATTTTGAAAAGAAAACCTCCAGAGACAGAGATCGACATAAAGCAAATGAAAAATTGAAGTAATTTTTCCGCTTCAACTTCAATTATTTCATTTACATCTTCACAAAACTTGCTTCTTTAATAGTGGAATCTTTAGCATCAAATGACTGAAATATCTTTACATTTTCTGCATTCTTCAGATATAAATTACCATGGCCCGGCCGAACTGGTGTATTTACAAAACGAAAAGAAGCATTCTTCACACTGTCTAATACAAATGATGGCCGCTCGTCATTTGACATCAACCCAAGATGAATATTATCAAAGCTGATACCATTCACATGGCGAACAAAAAATCCATACGCAGGCGTTACTCCGAAGCTCCCAGGTTCGGGATATCCATTTTCTAACTCCGGCACTTCAATCGACGCCTGCTCTTTAGTGCCACCGCCTTTAAAATAAATGTTGATATCATGCAGCGATATATCTTCAATATCATTGCCCGGAATGCCGCTGATAATAGCGCCTGCTTTGCCATCAACATTGTAGGCTACTATATTACTAATTATCACTCTCCTTAAAGTACCAACCGGAGTTCCTGCCGGGCCACGCATCCTTGCACCGAGCCGCAGGAAGATTGGCGCGTTTACAATATCGCGCATCGTAATGTTATTGATAGTAACATCTTCAAGTTGGGCACCATCCACCGTTTCCAGCGCAAGGCCACGGCAGTATTCAAATACGCAATTTGAAATAGTTATATTCTTAAATCCACCGTTCGATTCTGTTCCCATTTTTATACGGCCGATAGGGCGCTCTGAGTTGGTATGTTTGTAGGTGCCATCAAAAAAGCTCCCTTCCTCAAAGCCGCTTACCTGGCAATTGGTAATCATTACATTTTCGGTGGCCCTTGCAAAACCAAGACCATAACTACTCTTTAGGCATATCCCGTCATCTTCCGGCGAATTGATGCTGCAATTGGAAATTCTCACATTCTGGCAGCAATCTATATCCATTCCATCGCGGTTGGTATCCATTTTTACATTATCTATCGTCAGATTATCCACGCCGGTAGCAAGTATCCCAAACCATCCCGCATGCGACATCGAAATATCACGTATGATTACGTTCCTGCACAGGTAAAGGCTGATAGATTTATTGGGGCGTTTATCGTCTTCACCTTTATTGCTTCTTTCCAATCCTTTTCCCCAAATCATTCCGGATCCGATAATAGAAATATCATGAAGATTCTCTCCCCAGATCAGGCTGTTGTGCCAA
>DATCFI010000296.1:0-51600 GCA_036509585.1 Hanamia sp.
CGCCGCCAACCCGATAAGTGTTAAACCCACTTTTATTGCCGCTATACTGCACTTCGCTTCCGGCATTTAAGTGGAGATCCAATCGTTCCGCTTGCCGCAATGTGTTCCTGTTGGTAAAAGTGAGCGTAACCTCTGAGCCAACATAATTGTCTGATTTTGTATTTCCTGTAATTTCTCCACTAATTGATTTTTTTGGAAGAGGCGTTAAATAATATGAAGTGTTGAGTCTTCCCGTATCTCCCTCGGAATTTTTCGAATTTTCAAAACTGTTTTTTACAAATTTAAAAACGCCAAGATTAATCAACCTGCTTAGAGTAAGATTGTGGTCGGTCCTGTTATACACATCACCAGAGTCAAACCGCATAATCGGGGGGAATAACTGGGGCTTAAACTTTTTCCGGCGATCAACTATGTAATAGCCATCATACAAATATTTTTCGTTACTGGCAGTATCCGCCCGGGTTGCAGTAAGATGGTAATCAGGATAAATGTAAACATTGTCAATTATGTAAGGTTTTTTAGCAATTGACGGAATTTCCTTTTTTACGTGCAAATACATATTCACCTTGTGATCGCCCACGGTAGTGTCCGCATCCAGCAATAAAAGATCAGGGCTGAAATAATAGTACCCTCTTTCTTTTAATAGTGCGTCCACTCGTGTACGTTCTCCTTTTATAACATCCAGGTTATAGTCATCTCCCGGATGTAGAATGGAGCCGGGACGCGTCGCTTGAATGGCGGTCCCAAGCGATGAGCTGTCAGTTTCAAAATTTACTTGTTTAATGCTATAGACAGGACCTGGATTAATTGTATAGAACGCATGTCCTTTTCTTTTTTTCACAACCGTGTCCGCCCTGGTTTCTACCTGGAAATATCCCCTGTTATCCATGAAATTTTGTACGGTTCGTACATTATAATCCAAATTGAGGCGGCTTAATAACACGGGAGGTTCGCCGGTCTTTCTCAAAAATTTCCTGATGAAATTATGTTTGGAAGTATCTCCTGCCAGGTTATAGATGAATAATTTGATACGCATGCCTAAAAATTTACTGTTTGGCCTTGGCTTTGGTATTTGACTCGCCAACGCAATAATATTTTTCTTTTGCTTGTCTGAAAGTGTACTGTCCTTCACCTTAATAGAAGCGCCGGTATATAGCGCGTCACCTTTCGGTACCAGCTTCGTGGGATTACATGATAAGGTGAATATCACGATGTTTATCAAAAGAAATAGTTTTAGACTCCTGTTCATTTCATTGTATTAAGATGGGCCTGACCTGTTAGCTGTTTGCCTGGCTTCCGGTGTCGGCTTTCTCTATTTTTTTATTATCTTTTTTAATTTCCCGTTTCTTTCTTCTTTGTTCTTTGGTTGTAAATAACTGGTTGAATTTATCATAGTCAACAGATATTATAAACCCGATGCCCGTCTCTATTACATACCCTTCGATTACGTCGGTGTAATCGTTTTTCCGGTAAGCACGAAGCATGTATTTTCCGTCTTTGCTCAGTTTATAATTGACCGAGATGTTTCCTGCCAGGTTAGCTGGTTGCTGGTTGCTTTGTGCCGGTCCACTTAATTCAAAGTCGCTTCCAACGGTTACGGTTAGACGATCATTCAGTAATCTTTTGGAAACCCCAACATTAAGATTGGTACGATCCTGCTCGCTGCCTGTAGTATAGTCTGCTGTAGTAGAAAGATCAAAATTAATATCAACCCCCTGCACGAGATTCTTCGCCAGCTGGTTTAATTGTTCTGTCAGGAGTTTGCTTACACTTTGCATCGCAAACGTACCTGCACTTGTACCGCCCGCACCATTATTAAATGGATCTTCACCCACAAATCTGCCTAAAAGCAGTAGCGCGAAAACCTGTTTGTTCATATCCCCCGGTTCCTGTCTTAGTTGGTCAAGTTTTGTATCTACGGTGTTTATGACCGCGTCAGAAACATTGTAATTTTTATCTTTCGGAAGTTGGATGTCAAAACTTATTTCTGGTTTCAAGAGTTCACCTTTTAATAAAAGATCTACTTCAAAAGGAAGTTTTTGTTTAAAAATATTGGCACCGGCTGTTGTGGCTGCTGATTGCGCGTTTACCAGGTCGTAAGGCGCGGTGTTAGCAATGTACACTGCGGTTATGTCTATCTGTGCTGTAGTTGGATCTCCCGTCCAAACGATACGACTGCCTTTTTGGATTTGAAATTTTCGCTTTAAAAAATTGAATGAAAAATCATACGATCCGTCTTCAATTTCATAAGAACCGACAAGGGTTGTTTTGCCACTAATGTCAACGCCGGCGGTAAACTGACCAACACCCTTTATTTTGAGATAATCTCCATTTCCTGCGTCCACTATCACGTTAAATACAGCGTCTTTATCAATGTGAATGTTAAGGGAAACATCATAGCCATGTAATGAAGATGTTTTCAGGGAATCGTAAGGAGCCATTAATAATGAATCCTGTGAAGTAGCGCTTTTGTCTATAAATCGTACGATTCCTTCATGGCTTTCTATTCCCTGCTGGCTTTGCGGAAGTACTACAGTGAAATCTGTTTTATCATTTATGGTAAGATCTCCGTCCACGATTGGATGAGTAGGAGTTCCCTTCACCGTCAGGTTGGTAGAAAAAAGCATTTTGCCATAAAAAAGCTGGTTGTCCCTGGCTGTAGAATTGATAGCCTGGAAATTCCTGGCTCTTATTTTTAAATCAAATACATAGTTTAGAAAGTCAGTGGTGTTGATGGCTCCGTCAATGATGATAGCCTGGTTGGCAGTATCGCGTATAGAAAATTTATTCAACTCAAATCCTTTGTTATTGATAATGGCGATAGCTTCCTTGTCTATTTTAAAAACATTATTGAGTGAGCTTACATTGAAAGCCGTATTGTTGAATTGTATTTTGCCATCAATATTCGGATCCTTAAGCGTTCCGCTTAAAGCAACTTTGCCATAAACAAATCCTCGCGCATCCTTGATACCTCCGTTGGAAAATCCTTCCAGCGCTTTCATTTGAAGACTGGAAAGATTCACCATAAAATTAAAACTGCTGTTAGCCGAATCTACTTTATAATCGCCATTTATACTGATATCATTTCCACGTCCGTTCAGGCTTAGGTCTGCATGAAATGTTGTTGCAACATTGTTATTTACTTTGGCGGTAAAATTTCCAATTGTGTCACTATAAATACTTAGGTCATTGATGGTAATATCAGTCGTAAAGGTGGGCTGGGTTTGAATATTTTTTACAATGGCTTTACCATTTAATGTTCCGTTTACGATTAAAGAATCGGTATGGATAAAAGCGGTAATAGTCGATATGTTGAAATTCGTAAAATTAATTTGCAGGGGTGCATTTGCGCTCGTATCTGCGCTGTTAATGCTTAATTCCTGCCCGTTACGTTTTAAAACAAAATTATGAGCGTTAATACCACCGTTAAAATATTGAATTTGATTATCAGCTAACGCAGTCCATTTATCATAATTCAGCAAAAAACTGTCAGAGTTCAGGCTAAAAACGTACCTGTTTAAACCAGGCTGATTCAAAGCTCCTTTGATCATATATTTATCCTTTGAGTCCTGGTCTTTTATGTTTAAATCAAAATCAAGTTTATTGTTCTTTAATGTGCCGCTTAAACTGCTGGCATACATGCTAAATGAAGTTCCCATTATTAACCGCCTTAAGGATGTATTAAACGCAAGTGCGCCTTCCTTGGTGCCGGCAATAAAATTTACTGAATCAATTACAGACGTGCCGTAAACGACATGTGGTGATTTCAGCACTAAACTCCAACCGCTGTCGTTGGCAAAATTTCCGGAAAGGGTGATAGGATCCAACTGGGTTAATTCTGGTAACAGTGTTTTCAAAGTAGGATTGTTGTTTATTCCTCCGTTTACGGTAAAATGATAAGGGTCTGTTTTGATGCTGTCTTTCTTATCTGTAATAGAAAAATAAGGATCAATCGACTGTTGAAAAACGCTGCTTAATTGGGTAAGTTTATAGGTTCCTTTTATAGAAGCAGACATGAAGTCGGTTCTTAAAGATAAAAGCTGGTTGCCAGGCTCGCCGGAGGCAATGGCTATTATAGAATCTAATGTAATTCGTTTGCCATTATTTACCAAAATAGAATGGGTAATTGCCAGGTTTCCCTCAAGGGTATCCGGATTAATATTATTGAAATTGCCTTCTATCTGCCCATGGTACATTACAGGCTGAGTCGTAAAATGAAGTGGTAAAGTTTTAATGCTGTCTATCACGGCATCCAAATGAAGCGTAGGATATTTTCCAGAAAATATTCCATTCGCATTGAGTGAAGCGGTAAGGTTTGAGTCCAGGACAGACGCATTTATTTTGTAAGATCTATGAGCAATGCTTCCTTCAGCTTTGATGTTATGATAAGTATAGTCATTCAGTGTGATACTTTTGATGTTTCCGTTAAAAACCGCGTTGGCCGTTTGTGGATCAAAGCCGTTTCCTTTTACTTTAAAACTTCCCGTTAGTGAACCCAGCTTTGGATTTTGCATCATTGTTCCAAGAGCAAGGTTAGTTGCCTCCAGTGATAAATCATATCTTGACTTATTCTTATCGGTAATATTTTGTAGCGTTCCTTGTACAGTTGCATTTCCCAAATTGGTATTTACAACCAGGTTGGAATATAAATTGTTCATTCCGCCCCTGATAACCCCTGTAGCCAAAATGCTTTGCGGCAAAGTAATTGTTTGCGGCAAACTGTTTTTTGGCATAAGAGAAAGAAGATCTTGTTTTGATGTCTGAAATCTATGAATAGTCAGATCCGCATAGATCTGTTTGGGTTTTGGTAATCCTTTTAAAATGCCGGTTACGTCAATATCCGTTGCCATTAATCCTTTTAATCTTAATCTTTGAATATTCAGATCACTTACTTTTCCTATAATTTTTGTATCAATATATAAAGTAGAAGTTGGCGAAAGAGAAGATGTTTGTTCTTTTATCTGGGGCACGAAAGTCCATATATCTTTCATCGCGATTTTGCTGTTTTGCAAATCAAAATACAAACCAAGATCACCAATATTTTTTTTGATAGCATCCATCGAAGCGTAAGTGATGTAAGCCCTGTTTTTCAATTCCGTACCGGGAGTTTGGATCAATAAGTTATAAAGAAATACACCTGTCGGAATCATATAAAAATCCGTGTGCATGTTATTTAAAACGAAACCGCTTTTTTCTTTCATGCTTGCCGACTTTATGGAGGCGAGGATAGTATCTGAACTATAATGCAAACTGTCGGCATTGATAGAAAGTTGCTGAAGCCCCAAATGAGAAAAATCCATTCCTGACGGCGCTTTGGGCGCTGAGTTATCGTCGTAATTCAGGTTTAGGTTTTTGACTTTAACTGCATCCGAGATAATTTTCATGTTAGGTGAATTGGATGACGCGCCCGAAGTGTCTTTCAATACAACAGCCGCTTTGCCCGAAGCATTTGTTTCTATAACAATATCCGCACTATTCAATGATGCATCGTTCAAACTGAAGATCATATTTTTTAAATCAATATTCTTTGGATGAACTTCCGCATCGCCAATCTTAAAAGAAGTTTTCATGTCGGACGGTTCACTATTGTAAGCCACATCAATATTACTCAGTTTGATGTCTTTGTTTAGAAACTGAAGCACATTTCCCGGCTGCGCATCGGCTTTGGCAATGGTTTCCTGTACGGGTTCTTTTAGTGGTTTTAATTGATAAAAATGCCCTTTCAATCCATCAAGAGCGATGGAGGGAAAATCAAAGACCATGTGAGATGGGTCGAATGTAGAAATCTTTGTATCTAAATGCCCGACGGTGAGGTCCATGTCATTACCAGTAAACAAATCTTTATAGATGATTCTTGTTTTGTTTACCAATATCCTGTCAATATTTATTTTTAATGAGGAAGTATCTTCCTTTTTAGGGGTGTCAATTTTTGTGCTGCTGAAGGCATCTACTATAAACTGGAAATTAAAAACAGAATCGGGTGGCAGCCTTTTTACTTTCACCACTACATTGTTTAGCGCAATTTCATTGATAGAAATATTTTTGCGGATAAGGCCGAACATATCAATGTCCACTTTTAGTTCGCCGCCGTAGAGCAACGTGTCTTTAGACTGGTCTTCAAAAAATACATTTTGTAAGGAAAGGGAAGTTGGAAATTTAATATCCAGTTTGCCTATTTCTACTTTTGTTTTTAATTTATTCTCCAGGTAGCTGACTACTTTTTTGCGGGCAAAATTTTGGACAAATGAAGTTTGGATTAAAATTAGAAATAGTATGATGAGAAAAATTAACGATGCTACTATCCACGCCAATGCCTTGCCGATCCGCAATAGCAACGGTTTTTTTTTCTTTTTCTCTTCTTTTTTTAATTCCATATCACTTGTAAAGTGGGTATATCTCAAAATACACACCAATTTATGCAAGATGAGGGAGAATGGCTAAATTTTAGAATTATTATTTGTAGGAGTAAAACATAAACTTTCAATTAACGCTAAAAGCGGAAGGTGATTTATAATTGCATTTATTTACTGCACTTATAACTTAAACTTAGAAATAGAAATTGCAGGAATTCCTTTCTTTACTGTGTCTTGATTTAAGCCGCTGGTAAATTCTCCTTACATTTATCTTCTTAAAAAAATCAATGTTGAAAAATCTATTTTTAGTCGTGATTTTGTCTGTTGTCAGTTGTCGTTTATTATTTCTCAAAATAAGCAACACTTCCTCCAACCCAGTCTTTATCCATATTGTATCTTACGCCGATCATTTTTCCTTTGCTCAGGCGTGCAAGATTTGAAACTGCTACGGGCCTGGCTGCTCCATTTTTCCAGAAATAGAAAATTCTTATTTCTGCTTTTGCCGGAGTGTTGGGTGTTTTAATCACATCGGCATATTTTACTTTACGCTGCAGTATCCAATTTTCAGGATCCTCAACCGCTTCAATATCTTTTTTAGTGACATCAATAATAACGCCCTGGCCCGCAAAAGAAAATAAAGGTTTCAATACATAATTCTCCAGGTCATTAGGAATTTCTTTTAGTTCATTTAGATAAAACGTTTCGGGAACGTAAGGATTACGAATCAGGGGGAGGGTAAATTTGCTGATGCGGTAAAACCAATTGGGATGTGGTGCCCACTCTACATCCAAAGGTTGTGTAATGTCAACCACTTCACCGAGGCTATCTTTTATTTGTAAAAGCTCATCAAAAATAATACGGTTATAGATTCTTTTTATTTCTATTCTCTTGCCGTCTTTTTCATAGAATAATTTTTTACCCTCTTGCTTTAATTCTGTGAGGCAAACAATAGGAATCGAAACGTAATCCTGCGTACAATAAAAATCAATTCTTGTTTTTTGTTTGTGCGGCTTCAGCTCAAGGAGAATTACGTTTTCTGGGTTGTGGCCGCCCAGAATGATTTCTTTTAAAAACGCTATGTAAGATTTTTCATCAAACCCACCCAGGTAGTGAGAAAAATTTTCAGGAAGATCAAAATGTTTTTCAATTACCTGAGGATAATAAACCTGGAATCCAAACAGGGTAGGAAATCCCTGCATTTCAACAAGCTGAGGTTCCATTTCTCCGTTGTCATTTTCGCAAATGCCAAAATCAAATGCGATGAAATCGGTGTGCTCGTTTTCGTTGGGTACTTTTTCACTCTTTGGAATCGCTCTCTCTGTAATATTTTTAAAGTCAGGAGCGGTAATTACATCTACAATGGCTTCGCACGCATCTATCATTTTTTTTGTAAAATCTTTTGGAATAAAAATGGGCGTTTCGGCCACGCGAAATTCTATCGCTCCCGGATGTTTACTATTTAAATCTTTTAGGAAATCCTGGTATTTTTCTTCTGTAAACTTTTCGTTGAAATGGTCTCTGATTGCTTTGATCATTTTTATAAATTGAAAATTGAGAATTGAATATTGATTATTCAGAACTGTTTGTTTGATAGTTAATAATCAGAAGCGATTTCACCGTCAGCCTACAACTTCAACCATCAACTGATTCAACGCAATTTTTAAAAAATTAGGAATTATATGATCGTGTGTCCAAAGTATTTTGTCCGGGTCGTTTAACCGCTCTATCATAGATTCCCATTTGGCGAGGCCATAGTTTTCGATCACCGTTTTTTTTCTTTTTTCTGTTTTTAAATGAATCGTCATGCCGACGGCATCTGCTTCGGGATGAAATTGCGTTCCTATAAAATGATCACTAAATCGAATGCTCATCAAAGCCCTTTCAAAAGGAACATGCGGGCGTTCTTTTTCGATACATAAAATTCTAGCCCCTAATTCTTTCAACCTTTCATGATTTGGTTGGACCACCTGGTAATCGCGGCTATCGACTGCATAAAAAGGATCAGGCATATTTTCAAATACGGGTTCGTCTTTTCCATCTTCCAAAAGATGTATCGGGAAAACTCCGAAAGCTGTTGATTTTCGTTTAGTTAATTGGCCCACTCTAAAATAACGACAGGCCAGTTGAAAAGAATGACAGATGAAAAAAATGTGTTTCTTTTGAGTATTAGCAAAGTTATTATTCCAATGCTCCATCGTCTGCAACCATTTCAAATAAAGCGTATCCCATTCCAGTCCTTCACTTTCCAGCGGATCTCCGGGGCCGCCGGTGCTAATATATATGTCATAGGAGGTATCCGGTATTTCATTTTTTAGTCTCACATCATATTCTTTTGAAAGGATATCAACTTGGTTGGATTCGCCAAATTGATTCAATATTTCCCTGATGCCTCTCATACCTTGGTTTTCAAACCCTGCATAAAGATCTAAAATGGCTATTCTGACAGTTGATTTTTCATTAGAATTCATCCCGCAAATATAATAAAAATGCCATTTTGCCGCTATAAAGCAAAATTTCCAAACGGTGGTTCTTCACTCAAAACCGACAATTTTATTTTCTAAAATCATTTTTGAATTTCTTTTCGTAAATTACCATTTCTAAAACTAAAACTATGAATAGAATCAATCACATCCTGTCTCGTAAAGGGCACAAAGCGATCTCGGTTTCCCCGGAAACGTCTGTAATTGACGCCCTTAAAGTAATGGCGGAAAATAATATTGGTTCTGTGGTAGTAATGCAAGATGGAAAATTTATGGGTATTATTACCGAAAGAGATTATTCGCGCAAAGTGATATTAAAGGGTAAAAACTCTACCGATACAAAAGTTAGTGAAATAATGACGACTGAATTTCCTGATCTGAAATCTTCAGACACTGTTGACCATTGTATGGAACTAATGACGCAAACTAACATCCGGTACCTCCCTGTGTTTGATGACAAAAAATTAACCGGTATCATATCCATCAGCGATGTGGTAAAAGAAACCATTATCGTGCAGCAGGAAACGATTGCTCATTTAGATAATTATATTAATTCGAAATAAGAACGACCTCATTGAATTCTTCCCAATAATCCTGAAGAAAATTCCCGAAAATCCTATTCGACTGCATCCAGGCGAGTGTTTGCCTGTTGATTGCTAAAAAGTTGCTTTCCTCTATTAACGTCTTTTTTTGTGATTCTTGATCATTAACTAAAATCAGAAGCCAGTATGTCAATCCCATCTACCGGTAATTCAACTACAAACCAAGTATCTGCAGAAGATTTTGTCCATCATCCTGCAGTGCTTGATTGTATCCGTCAGTTAGAAACAGAATTCGGATCTGGTAAGCGCCCATTTATTGTTTCTGATGTATTTGATGATGACGGAAATCAATACGTAAATCTCGTACAGAAAGGTGGGGGAGTACTCGGAATAGCGCTGGTAGGCTATACGTACATTCTTGAAAAAATGGGAATTCGTTTTATTCGCCTGGCGGGAACCAGCGCCGGGGCTATTAATACCGCGCTGATGACTGTAATCGGTGAAAAGAAAGATGCCAAATCGCTTGATATCCTAAAAGCTATCTGCGACCTGAATTTTTTTAACCTGGTCGATGGCCATCCGGCGGCGCAATGGGTGATTAAGAAATTTATTACTCATGAAGATTTTTCTGTCAAGGTTTCCAGGTGGCTAACCGCTATATCTGTAATCGCCGTTGCACTGCTGGCTTCCGACTTTGTATTTTTGGGATTGCAACATAGAGATCCTATCCTTTCGGTTGCCACTAAAATATCTTTTGTTTTTACAGGGTGCTATTTTTTAGTTGTTGGGTTTATTATTTTTTATTTTGGGCGGCTTTTGAAACGGCTTAAAAATTCGGGATTTGGCATTAACCCCGGAAATTTTTTTTATGACTGGATAAAGCAACTTTTGATAGCAAACGACGTGGTGACCGTTTCGGATCTCAACCGAAAGGCTTCTACACTTCCAAAACTAAATTTGAGGTCCGAAAACCCGGAAAACATTAACACACTGGTGGGCGACGTGACTTTCATTGCTTCGGAACTAGTAACTCAAAATAAAATTCAGTTTCCTGCTATGTGCAATCTTTTCAGGGAGAAGGCAAATATTGATACGCTGCAACCTGCCGGATTTATTCGTGCTTCCATGGCCATTCCGGTTTTCTTCGAATCGTATTTTATCAACAATATTCCAAACGAATCTCCTGAAGTGAAGCAAGCCTGGATGGACACGATGAATGAGCCAAAAGCTCCGGTGGAAGTACGTTTCGTAGATGGGGGTATTCTTTCTAATTTTCCCATCAACATCTTTTACAATTCAAAAGTGTTGGTGCCCCGTTTGCCTTCGTTCGGGATTGACCTTGATGACAGTGCGCCCGAAAATAAGACGACCAGCGCCGTTGAATGGACTATTCTGGGTTACTTCGGCAGAATGTTTAATACCATCAGGTATTATTATGATAAAGATTTTTTACTTAAAAATAAATTCTATGAAAAAGGGATTGGTAAGATTCCTTTAGCAGATTATAACTGGCTTAATTTTTTTCTCAAAGACGAAGACAAGATTAATATGTTTGTTTTAGGGGCTAAGGCTGCGAAGGATTTCCTCATTAATTTTCAATGGGAGGATTATAAAAATGACCGGGCGACGATGCAGGCTAAATTAGCGGAAGAAAATTTGCCGCATTCTGCATAAAAGCAGAAGTAACAATTAAGAATAATAACAATGGCCTTTGCAAAGTTTCGGGGCGAGGCCAGTAAAACAACAAATAAATGAATTTCCTATTTCACATACATGTTGGTTGGGGCTGTATTTGCCTCACTTTTGGCGCTACCGTCCTTATCGGATTTTTCATGCATTTACTGAGTAAAAATTTTTACACGCTTCATGTTTTTGTGCGAAAATTTAGCATGCTAGACCTGGAGTTTCCGGTTTCGGCTCTGGAGCTTGCAACCTATATCAAGGGCATTTTTTTGCTACCTAAAGAAATTTCACAAATATCTTTACGTTCATTAAGGACACGCCTTTATCTGCATTTTCTTTTTATTCCACTTAAATACCTGACTGTTTTTTTTCTATGTATGAGATTATCTGAAAAAATGAGTTTTCTAGGCAATTATATTTTTATCATTCTCGCGTGGATGCAGATTATTCCGTTTATCTGCGATCTTGTTGAAAATTTTTATCTGCTCCAAAAGTTACATCCTGATTCGGCGGTTTCAACGCCGTCTGTTCACAAAAAATATCAATTATTGGGAAGAGCAAAATGGGCCGTTTTTCTGATCGCGATCGCGTTTAGCGTTTCTTCCTTATTTTACTTTTGGCTTACAGGATCTTTTTCCAATCCATCCCTGAAATTTTTAATCATTTTAATTGTGGAATTGCTCATTATATTCGTCTTGATAAAAATGACCAAAAACAGTTCAAAAATAAACCTGGATCAATATCAGAATGTGGGCAATTAATCGATTGCTAAAACGTTTGAAAATTTTATGAATTTATTGTCAGGTGAAAATTTAATCAGTGTTTTTTTGAAATATCTTCGCACCCTATGAGATCAAAAATTTTTATGGCCTTTGCGCCTTTAATTTCAGCACTTTTTTTTGTTAGTACGGGCTGCAACAGCGGCCAGTCGGCATCAGACCATTTTATGAAAGATTCGCTTTCAAAAGCTGATGCTTCTGTATCACCAAAACCTGCTGAAAGAAAAGAGCTTGATACCGCTTTGTATAATAAGCTGATGCTGAACCTTGCCAACCACGATACCACGGGTCGTTGGCCGGCAAAGATGCCCTATCCGTTGCCTGGTGCTGTTTTGCCGTTTCATCGCATCGTAGCATTTTACGGAAATTTATATTCTAAGAAAATGGGCATTCTCGGCGAATTGCCTAAGCAGGAAATGCTTAATAAATTAAAAGAAGAGGTGGCTCATTGGCAGAGGGCGGATTCCTCCATGCCTGTGATTCCGGCTTTGCATTATATTGCTGTTACAGCGCAGGGCGCTCCGGGAAAAGACGGCAAACACAGGATGCGCATGCCTTCCAGCCAAATCGATACCATGATCAATTGGGCAAAAGAAATAAACGGCCTTGTATTCCTGGATGTCCAGGTAGGCCATAGCACGGTAAGAGATGAAATACCGCCGCTGTTAAAATATTTACAATTGCCACAGGTGCATCTTGGAATAGACCCGGAGTTTTCGATGAAGGATGGCCATGTCCCCGGGAAAAAAATCGGGACTTTCAACGCTGAGGATGTGAATACTGCCATTGACGATTTAGCGGAATTAGTAAAAAAATATAATTTACCACCCAAAATTTTGATCGTTCATCGGTTTACCCAGGGCATGTTGACCAATTACAAAGAAATAAAAAAGGTGCCTGAGGTGCAGGTAGTAATAGATATGGATGGCTGGGGCGATAAGATATTAAAACGCTCCACCTATCTGAGCTATATATATAGAGAGCCGGTTGAGTTTACAGGCTTTAAATTATTTTATAAGAACGATACTAAAAAAGGCGCTGATCAGCTTTACACGCCGCAGGAATTATTGAAATTTACTCCTAAACCAATTTACATACAATACCAATAATTTTTTATTCTTCTTTTATGAAAAAAAATATCGTTTATATTCTTACCGTTTGCATTTTGGGTGCTTGTAATGCTTCGACCGGAAACGGTCATAATGCGGATTCTACTAAGACCGTTGTTGAGAAGAAGGCAGCGGACACCATAGTAAATGCTGCGGACAATACATCTGTAGTTAATGATGCGAAAGCAATTTTGGCGAAAAAGCAAGTGCCTGTTTTGTGTTATCATCACATTCGTGAAGCGCAACCCGGCCAAAGCGAAACGTTTAAAAGCTATTCAGTTTCTCCTGATCAGTTTGCTGCCCAAATGAAGGCCCTTAAAGACAGCGGCTACGAAACTATTTTGCCCGATCAGCTTTATGATTATTTAGTGCATAACGGACCATTGCCCCCGAAACCTATCGTGCTTTCTTTTGATGATACCGACGAAGAACAATTCACCGTTGGAGCCAAAGAAATGAAAAAGAATGGATTTAAAGGTGTGTTTTTTATAATGACTGTTTCTATTAACCGCCCCCATTACATGACCAAGGAACAGATCAAACAATTATCTGATGATGGAAATGCGGTAGAATCTCATACATGGGATCACCACATGGTAACCAAATATAAAGGGGATGACTGGAATATTCAATTTGTAAAGCCCCGCAAAACGATTGAAGACATCACCGGTAAATCCGCCAATTATTTTGCCTATCCTTACGGGTTGTGGAACGAAGCTGCTTTCCCCGAGCTAAAAAAAGCAGGCTTTAAGATGGCATTTAGTTTATCAACCAGGCGCGATTCCACCGAACCGTTATATACTATTCGCCGAATGATTGTGCCTACTCAATGGTCAATACCAGGAATGATGAAATCAATGAAACAAACTTTTAACCGCGATTGATTGGTTTGATTATTTTTTTTGATTCAAGAATCCTTGTTACTTTGTAACGGATCTAAAAGAAAGTATTATGGAATCATCAAAATCGGATTATCTTTTCGTTTACAGTTCTCTTTTAAAAGGATTTAGAAGTCCTGAGTATGATTATATCAGCCGCTATTTCAGTTTTGTAGGTAAAGCAAAAGTGAAAGGTATATTGAGCGATCTTGACGGTATTCCTGTTGCTACTCCTTGTTCAGAGGACTGTTTTTTAAATGGGGAATTGTATCAAATAAAAAGCGCTGACGATTTTTCATTTGCTATCGGCCAATTAGATGATTATGAAGGCGTGGGGCCGGAAGCAGACGAAATGCAATTATATAAAAGAGAATTATCTACTGTTTATAGAGAAGATAAAAGTGTTGTAGATGCCTGGATCTATTGGTACAAGGGCGATGTGACTGGAAAGCCGCGAATAACCTCCGGCGACGTGGTAGAATACATTCGGTCAAAAGGCTATTGAGTTTATTTACAGTGAACAAATAAATAACGGCAATTCTTATTTTTTTATGGTTTAAGAAATCCACGAGCAAACACTACGCATATTATCAATCATCACTTCAGTAATCGAGAAAATATTCGATTTTTTTTATTTTTTAAAATGAAAGCAGCAGAATTGTTATTATCCTTATTGGTGGAACTTGTCAATAAATCTTAGAAGTTTATTTTACTGATTTGAAGATCACACTTCCGCTTTTCCCATAATCCGATTCCATCCTTACCTCATATCTTTTGCCGCCATCTGTAACTATCATTAATGCTGTATTTGGCGGTATTGTGCCAAGATTATCCGCATACATGGTTACAATATTCTCTTTTGCATTTTTATCAAGCGTGAGATCAAGGGAAATTGGCTTATCTGATAATCTTTTGTTAGATAAAACTATTTTGCCATTATAAAAAACAGTTATAGAATCACCATCTATAGCTCCGTTATCATAAAAATCAATGTGGAAGGTGGGTTGCTCAATTTCTATTGTTTTCACGACATCTTTTCTGCGCGTTTCATATCCTTGATAAGTAGGGGCAACTGTTTTGTTTAATGTTGTTGATTCCGGATTATCATTAGATGGAGTGTCCGGTTGAATGGGAGTTGCTTTGGCAATATTTCCTAATTCCGGTGTTGCTTGAGCTGCCTTTGTGTGTGGTTTTTTTGTAGCCTCATTTTTTTTAGGGGCTGCTGCCACAGAATTTTCTTGCTTAGGTCTATTTTCTTTGGGCGCTATAGTAGTCGGTGTTTTGTGTGGCATAAAACCAGTCGGCATGTCGCTGACGATTCTTCTCGAGAGCGTTGTTGTACCCCCTCTGCCACACGTAGGAGGCTGGTTAGGCGCGGGAATCCAGGTCCCGGTTAATATTTCTGTATTGTCTTCCCCTTTTTCATAATGAAGCCTATGGGTTTGAAAACAGTTTCCAAAATCGGGAGGTGTATTATATTTTACTCTTTCAATTTCTGTAACGATGACATCATTTGTCGAACGGTTTAGCGAACCGGTCACTCTACAGATGGTATAATATTTTTTATTCATTTCCTGGAAATACGTGTACGAATATCCGGCAACGTTATTTCCGTCTATTGTTAGTTCTAAAACGTATCGTGTAGATGAACCATCATCAAAGCTTGGTACACCATTATTTTCGTTAAAACCACCTTTCCACTGACCAGTAAAATTGACTTTCTTATTGTGCGTACTTTCGTCCTTATCAGCAAGATATCCGTGAGGGGATGTTTGCTGTGCTGTCAGACTTGAACTAACAAAGTACAAAAAAAGTAAAGTAAAAATGTTCTTCATTATGCCTCTTTATTTCATCAAACAAAATTAATTGTTATTAAAAGTATATCTATTCAAAGGAATAGCATCTTTGTCTAATACTTCGTTAAATTTGCTGCTCTAAAATTTAAAATCAAATTTTACTTAAGTTAATAGAATGATAAAGATAACTTTTCAGGACGGCGCTGTAAGGCAGTATGAGCAAGGGATTTCGGCTATGGAGATTGCAAAATCTATAAGTGAAGGACTTGCAAGAAAAATTTTAGCTGCCGATGTGAATGGCGAAATATGGGATCTTTCACGCCCGATAAATAACGATGCAGCTATCAAATTTTTAACATGGGATGACGAAAAGGGCAAGTCAACTTTTTGGCATTCTTCTGCGCATCTGATGGCCGAGGCGGTGGAAGATGCTTTTCCTGGTGTGAAATTCTGGGTAGGTCCTCCTGTTGAAAGAGGTTTCTATTATGATATGGATCTTGGCGATAATGTAATTACAGAGACTGATCTGGCGAAATTGGAAACCAAAATGAAAGAGCTTTCCAAACAAAATAATCCTTTTGTGAGGAAAAAAATATCAAAAGCCGACGCGATAAAATACTTTGAAGAAAAGGGAGATGAATATAAACTGGACCTTCTTTCGGGCTTGCAAGATGGAACCATTACTTTCTACACTCAGGGCCAATTTACAGACCTCTGCCGCGGCCCGCATATTCCTGCAACCGGAGCCATTAAAGCGATTAAACTCACTTCAATTGCGGGCGCTTATTATAAAGGAGATGAGAAAAATAAAATGCTCACCCGCATTTACGGTGTGACCTTTCCGAATCAGAAAGAATTGGATGAATACCTTGTTTTTTTAGAAGAGGCTAAAAAGCGAGATCACCGGAAGATTGGGAAAGAATTGGAATTATTTACCTTCTCTGAAAAAGTGGGTGCAGGCCTGCCGCTTTGGTTACCGAAGGGCGCCATGCTTCGTCAAAGGCTACAGGATTTTATGCAAAAGGCACAATTAGAAACAGGTTATCTCCCTGTAATAACACCGCATATTGGTTCTAAAAATTTATATGTCACCAGTGGTCATTATGAAAAATATGGAGCAGATAGTTTTCAACCGATAAAGACACCTGTGGAAGGAGAAGAGTTTTTTTTGAAACCAATGAATTGTCCGCATCATTGCGAAATTTACAAGTCATCACCAAGGAGTTACAAGGATCTTCCAATAAGGTATGCGGAGTTTGGTACCGTTTATCGTTACGAACAATCCGGCGAATTGCATGGGCTTACCAGGGTACGTGGATTTACACAGGATGATGCGCATTTGTTTTGTATGCCATCGCAGGTAAAGGACGAATTTATAAAAGTGATTGATTTGGTTTTATATACTTTTAGTTCACTTGGATTTAGTGATTTTACAGCTCAGATCTCATTAAGAGATCAGAAAGATCACTCAAAGTACATAGGCAGTGACGAAAACTGGGAGCAAGCCGAAAAAGATATCGTAGAAGCAGTAGAAGAAAAAGGATTAAAAAATGTAGTGATAGAATATGGTGAAGCTGCATTTTATGGCCCGAAACTTGATTTTTTGGTTCGCGATGCAATTGGTAGAAAATGGCAATTAGGAACCATCCAGGTGGATTATAATTTGCCAGAAAGATTTGAGCTCACTTATATTGGCGAAGACAACGCCAAACACAGGCCGGTGATGATACATCGGGCACCCTTTGGTAGTTTGGAGCGATTTGTGGCAGTTCTTATCGAAAATTGTGCAGGGAAATTCCCGATGTGGCTGGTGCCGGTGCAGGTCAAAATTTTGCCAATTAGTGATAAATTTCTACCTTATGCAGAAAATCTTTTAAAACAATTAAAAAATAATGATATTCGTGCTGAGATAGATGATCGGAACGAAAAGATCGGAAGGAAAATAAGGGACACTGAAATGGCAAAAATTCCGTTGATGCTTGTGATAGGTGAAAAAGAGGTGGCAGAGGAAAAAGTTTCTGTACGGCGCCAGGGCAAGGGTGATGAAGGTTCAAAAACTTTGAATGAGCTGATCGAAATGATCAATGAAGAAGTAAAGAATAAAACCGGATATTAACCAATAGATAATTTTTAAAATAAACACAATAAATTTTTAATCTAAAATCAATTAATGGCATTTCCACCACGGCCGAGAGGCGCATTTAACCCACGTTTTAAAAAAGAACAACAACAGGAACACCGCACCAACCACATGATAAGAGTACCAAATGTACGTTTGGTAGGAGAAAATATAGAGGTAGGTGTTTACCCTACGGCTGACGCGCAAAAAATAGCGAATGATATGGGGCTCGATCTTGTAGAAATTTCACCGCAGGCAGATCCACCGGTTTGTAAAGTGATCGATTACAACAAATTCCTTTACGAAAAAAAGAAGCGCGAAAAGGAAATGAAAGCAAAGAGCAAAGTCTCTGAAGTAAAAGAAATTCGTTTTACGCCTAATACAGATGATCATGATTTCGATTTCAAATCAAAACATGCAGAAAACTTTCTTAAAGATGGTAACAAAGTAAAAGCCTATGTGCAGTTTAAAGGAAGGGCTATTATGTTCAAGGAAAGAGGCGAATTGTTACTATTGAAATTTGCTGAAAGGCTTGTAGAGGTTGGTACTTTGGAAAGCATGCCTAAATTGGAAGGTAAGAGGATGTTTGCCATTTTTGCCCCGAAAAGCCAGAAGAAAAAATAGGAATTCGAGATATTTGTTGGTCTGTTGTACGTAAATTGTTTGAGCAGCTGATCATTCGTTAAGTGATTAATTTATTAGAACCCGGAGTTTTCCGGGTTTTTTGTTGGGAAGTCATTTCAGATTTTGCCCCCGACTAAGATTAGCCGTTATTTGTTTGTCCACTTTGTATTATCAATGCTTTCTGTTTTAAAATTGTAAAATTACCACATAGATATATAAATTATATTTGTGGAGGGTTGCAACACAAAACTATCATTCTAAAAAAGTTCTTATGAAGTTCTTAAAAGCAAAATATGGAATTTTATTTCTCTTCATTTTTTTGATCTCGTTGTCGCATTCAGTGTTTTCTCAGTCACCACATTTTCCGGTAAATCAATAAGTGAATGGTAAAGGCGATACGCTGCTGTACAGATTGCTATATCCTGATTCTGATACACTTCGTAAATATCCGTTGGTCATTTTCCTTCACGGATCTGGAGAGCGGGGGCATGATAATGAAGCTCAGTTGAAATGGGGCGCACAGAATTTTGCAAACGATCGGGCGATGATCATGCATCCGGCAATTATGATTGCGCCGCAATGTCCCGCTAACATGCAATGGTCAAGTTTTACAGCAGGTAATGGCATGCAACTGATTCTCAACCCAACTCCTTCCAAGCCGATGGAACTTTTGATGGAATTGATTCGTCAGTCTATCAAAAACTTACCGGTCGATACGAATCGTATTTATATTACCGGGCTTTCTATGGGAGGTTATGGTACTTATGAAGTGGGTCATTTTTCATGGCTAGGCGCGTATAGCGATCCGCTTATGATGGAATGGTTATTCAGGCAACATAAATGATTCTTACTTTTCAAAAGTTTTCTAAAACAAAAATTCCGTTGAAATAGGAATCGGGAGTTTTTGTTTACTGTGAATGGTTTGAAGACTTATCTTTTGACAAGCCATTCTTTAATTTTTTCCATTTTCTGTTTTGATACAGGCAATCTGGTATTGTTTTCTAATAATAAAGAACCCCCGTCTTCTTTAATAAAACTTGTTATAAATTTCTTATTTACAAGATGTGATTGATGGCACCTCATGAAACTATAATCGTTCAATAATTCTTCATAGAAATAAATAGGTTTTGAAATCAATAATTTTTCCCCCGAGGCTAAATAGAAAGTGGTGTAATTATTAGATGACTCACATCTGATAATACCGGAGGGTTTTACATACCTTATCTCTTGCGCTGACGATAAAGCAATGCGATGTTCCTCTTGATTGTCTTTTAATAAATGCATCAAATTTTGCAATTGATTATTTTGTTTCCCTTCTTCTTTTTTTACAATTGCTTTTTTTACAGCAATTTTTAATTCATCGATGTTAATAGGTTTTAATAAATAATCTATTGCGGCAAATTTTACGGCCTTTATTCCGTATTGGTCATACGCAGTTACAAAAATGACATCGAATGAATATTTTGATAATGACTGCAATAATTCAAAACCATTTTCGCCGGGCATTTGAATATCAAGAAAAATCAGGTCAGGATCTAATTGCAGAATGGTTTTTTTACCATCTTTTGCATTGGATGCAGTTGAAATAATATTTACTTCAGGACAATATAAATGAAGCAATTGCTCCAGGTTCTTAACATTATTCGTTTCATCATCAATAATAATAGCATTGATCATAATATATTTTTAAATCAAATTTTTAAACGATAGTTGTAATACTGTTTTCTCATTCTTGCGAAATAGATCTTTGGTTATAGATTCACTACCTGATATTTTGTTGAGTAATTCAATTTTGTCATTGGTAAGTTTCCACCCGTAGCCATTTTGTTGAGCTTTATTTTCAAAGCCTTTACCATTATCCATTATTTCAACCATTAAATTATGATTATCTCTGAAGAAATGAATAGTTATTTCCCCTTCATCTCTTAATCCTGAAACACCATGTTTTACAGCATTTTCTACTAAAGGTTGTAATAATAAAGTTGGAAATTCAATTTCGCTTATGTTAATGCTTTCATCTATTTTAAAATGATAATCAAATTCGAAACGCAATTGTTCAAGTTTTAAATAAGTGATTAATGTCTTTATTTCTTTATCAAGAGTATGATAGATTTTATCGCTATCAATTAAAGTATTTCTAATCAAATTACTAAACTCAGAAAGATATTCATTTGCTTTACTGATTTTATTTGTATTAATTAATCCTTGTATTGAGTTGAGAGAATTAAAGATGAAATGTGGATTGAGTTGTCCATGAATAGCTCTCAAATTTAATATTATCTTCTCTGTTTCTTCCTGTTGTTTTAATAACTGTTGTTCTTTTCTTATAAAAATAAAAAACTGCTAATACTATTAATGATATACCAACAACGGCTGCAATTATTCTGAAAAGAATGCTTTGCCACCAATATTGTTTTATAATAATCAGGTAATGATTAATAGTTTCCGGCTGAATTTTGTAGCGAAGAAATAAATCATAATCTGTGTTACTTTGTAAATCAAAATGCAAAGCAGACAATCCATTTGGAATTGCCTGCCACACTGAATCTTGCGAGGATCTCTTTTTAAGAATGTATTCTATATCTGATGAAGGAATTGTAGAATCAGCAAACTTTATATCTATAGTTTTATTGGTTGGGTCAAGAATGAATTTTTTTTTTCAGGGGAAGATTTATCCACTGCTACGACAAAGTTTTTATTACTGTTGGAGAAAATACTGGAAGATAAATTTGGTACTGCAGGTACTCTTGTGATATTATACCTGTCTAACATCCAGTTATTTTTATCATTCTTTATTTCTATCAATACCTGGTCATTCAATTGCAATTTCAAATTGCAAATATTGTAACCATAAGAATAACCTGACATTTTCACACCACCAAAATCAAGGTATTTTTTACTGACTTCATAGCTTTGCTTTGTGTAATTTTTCAATAGCGTCCAGTCGGACATTATCTTTCCGTTAATTGAAATTTTTATGGAAGTTGCATTAGCATCAAAATCTCCTATTGTTAATATGCCAATTTTATTAGGATCAACCGGGATGATGATGGATGAGTCTCTATGATTACCACCCATTATTACCAAGTGTGAGAATAGATTAATATTCAAATTGCTTCCAGCTATTTTAATATCATTAAAGGGAATAACTGTTGATGTGTCTGGCATACCCGGATGGAAATTGTGATAGACTGAATCCATAACTATGCCATCTGTAATCTGAATGCTTGTGCTAAAACCATTTATTACATACCCATCCTCTATCAGTTTAATGGGAAGCCTTTTGTTAAGAAAGTTTTCGGGGTAATTCTCTTTAAACTTAGCAAATTCAATACTGTCTTTTACCGTTTGTTCTTTGCTTAACTGTAATGATGCATTTTGTGCAAACGAGTCAATGGTAAAAAGCGTTAAAAGAAGCAGGCAAAAATTAATTTTCTTTTTCATAATTTTTTTTACAAACTTCCCTATTAGTAGTTATTGGTTTATTGACAAATGTGAATTTATGCCTTCTTAATGTGAATTTAAGTCTCAAAGTTTTGAAACGTAAAAATGATACGGAACAACTTTTATGTTTCTTATAAAAATTATGATTATTTCTTTGTTTACTATAAATGAATTGCAAATTAAGAATAGCTTTATTTGTTTGTTTACGATAAATTATAATTCGTGGAATTGCGGAGGAGGTGATGTATCTAAAGCTGCCTCAATTGCTTATATTCCGATTTGGATTTTTTTGGGATCGGAAGACCCCGCAGTGAATCCGCTTTATTCGTTAGACATGTTAAACGCATTGACTAAAGCTGGCGCTCATCCGGGATTTACTCAATATCCTGAAGTGGGTCATTTTTCATGGCTAGGCGTGTATAGCGATCCGCTTATGATGGAATGGTTATTCAGGCAACATAAATAAAATAGCGTCCGCAATTTTATTTTGCTCCCGGTGGACAATATTGCTTTAAAAAATTAGTGTATAAAGTGTGCAAATGAAGTGTGGTGCCTTCGCCTTCAGAAATGCTATGAGTCCGGTTAGGATATTCCATAAACTGAAATTGTTTATTGTATTTGATTAATTCATTCAAAAGCATTTCTGCATTATTAAAATGCACATTGTCATCTCCTGTGCCATGAATATACAATAGATGACCTTTTAGATTTTTTGCATAAGTGATAGGCGACCCTTTTATGTAGTCTTCTTTGTTTTCCTGTGGTAATCCCATATATCTTTCCTGGTAAATATTATCGTAGGTAAATTGATTGCCTACCGCAGCAATCGCAATACCTGTTTTGTAAATTTCAGGATATTGAAACATCAGGTTTAATGTGGCAGAACCGCCGCCACTCCATCCCCATACTGCAATGCGGGAGGTATCTACGAAGCGGATCTTCAAAATTTCTTTTGCAGCCATCGCCTGGTCGTGAATATTAATCAATCCTATTTTCCTGTAAATGCATTTTCTCCATTCTCTACCCTTTGGAACGGGAGTTCCGCGGTTGTCTATGGAAATATAGATATATCCATCATCGGCGAGACTTCCCTGGTATAGAGCGTTATCAGCGATTCCGTATTCGTCTTTCACGTTTTGCCCCCACGGTTCGGTATATACATAAAAAACAACAGGGTATTTTTTGGTTGAATCAAAATGGGAAGGCTTTACCATCCATGCATCCATCGAAATATTATCTGCTGTTTTTATGGTAAAGAATGTAATATTCGATTTTGATTTATCGGCAGAATGTTCATTCACTGATGCGTTTACGTCATTTCCATTTATGAACCTGTGAGAAGGTAGTGCGATCCATTCGAATGCTGGTGGAGTATAATAATTAGAGAATGAATGTAGCGCAAACTTTGCTTGTGGTGATATGTCATAATCGTGCGTACCTTCCTCGTTGGAAGGGCTTATGCGTTCTGCATTTCCTTTACCATCAAGTGTTGTTCTATATAAATATTTTTGTGTGGCGTTTTGTGGAGACGCTTCAAAATATACATAATTATTTTTTTCGTCAATTGCGTTTATTTTCATTACGTCATAGTTGCCAGTGGTAACCAGTGTTTCATTTTTTCCATCTCGAGTAACTTTGTACAGATGTCTCCATCCATCTTTTTCACTTGCCCATAAAAAATCTTTTCCTCCGTCAAGCCAATCCCATCCCCCATAAGAATATTCCATATCCCATTCTGGCAGGATATCTATCCATGCAGAATCTTTTTCTTCATAAATGGTTTTTGAATGACCGTTATTGACATTGCAAAGCATCAGATCGCTTGTATTTTGTTTTCTGTTGAGATGCTGTACGATCAGTTCATCATTATTGGCTGCCCATTCCATTCGTGGAACATAAGACTGCAAAACGGGATCGGTAGGAATATTCATCCATGTTGTTTTTATGCTTGCGATATTTACAACGCCTATTTTAAAAGGGGAAGGCGCTTCTCCCGCAATGGGATACTCAACGGGCTTTGTAAAAGGATAGATAGAATCCGTGTTGTCAATCATTAAATAGTTTTTGGTATTTTTTGCATCCATTTGCCAGTAGGCAATTTTTTTGCCGTCAGGGCTCCATCGGAATCCGTCTCTGCAGAAGAATTCTTCTTCATAAACCCAGTCAAAAGTACCGTTGATCAATTCGCGCGTACCATCTTTTGTAAGTGCATTAATTTTACCGGTTGAAAGATCTTCTACATATATATTATATCTGCTTACATAAGCTACTTTTTTACCATCTGGCGAAAACTTAGCAAACATTAGGGAAGATGTGGGCATTCCTTTTCCTAACTCTTGCAACTTGCGATCTTTGAGATCAAAGCACCAATAGTCTCCGCGGGTATTATAGCGCCATACTTTCTTTGAATTGGTGTAAATGAGCACCTTACTGCCATCGTTTGCGAAGAAGAAATTTTCTATCGCTAAAGGCGTTGAAGCGCCTGCTGGTGTTAACTGCTCTTTTGTTACAATTACTTTTAGTGCACCTGCATTGAGATCTATCTGTTCAATTTGATTGTCTTCAATTTGATAAAAATAATTTCCATCTTTTGACCATTTTACTCCTTGAGGTGGCTGTGCGATAGCAGCAAAAGAGATAAGTAAAAAAATAAGTAGCAAGTATTTTCTAACAGAGTACATAATAACGTTTTAGACAGTGAAAATAAATCTTTTCAAAGGATAGGTGTTTTATCCGTTCGCTTTTTTATTTTGGTTGCAGAAAAACTAATCTTCTTCCGGCACTTTCGATAGGATAATAAATTCGAGGTATTCCATTTTCTTCAAATAGTATTCCTCCTCGAAACCCGCACTTAAAAATATTTCTTTATATAATGGGTTTACATAAATGACGTAAACTTTTCGGGAATTTATTTTTAAAGAAGCAAGAATCTTTCTCACTATTTGTAGCATCACGACTTCGTCAAAAGGGTTAAAGAAAAAGAAAATGTTCGCATCATTTTCTATTGCATAATTTGCTGCATCATTACAGATGATCTTAAAACTTGTTGCAGGAAAAAGGGGTCTAATTTTCTCGATATTGTTCTCAGCTTCTCTGCATAAAGATTGGGAGAAGTCAATGCCAGTAATATTCTTAAAGCCATAATGCGCGGCTACTACCAAAATCCTTCCTTTTCCTGAGCCGAAATCAACAAGTTGTTGATTGGCACTTTGGGTTTTAAGATAGTCAAATGCTTTCTCAATTAAATAATAATTGGTTCCCTGGTAAATAGAAGCGTGAGGTAAATTGCAACTTTCAATTTTTTCGTTTTTCAGATCGTCAATTTCTGTAGTATCAAGATGGTATTTTTTCTCGCCTTTTATCTCGTGGTACAAGGTGAATGCTGCAAGTCTTATATTCCAATTACGGGCAATGAAATAAAAATATTTTAGATTATAAAAAGGTTTCATGGAGATAATGATTAGGCTGAAATATTTTCAGATATTCTGAAATCAATCACCTTCAATTGCAGATTCGTTTCACCATTCCATTCATTTTCATCAATGGTATAAACGATATCAATTGGTACGTTCATTTGTAAAAGAGGAAACTTTTCAGCAAGGTTAAAACCAATTCCGGTGAGGGTGATATTTTCATTTTTTACTACAAACCGAATATGCTGTTCTTTTACAACTTTTGTCCATGGCGTATTCATCGCATTTCTTGTAATGAACACCGGACGTAAATTTTCAGGTCCGTAAGGTTCCATCTCGGTAATTATTTTATAAAAGCCATTCGTAATGTTTTTGAAACTGATTTGTGCGTTGATGATTAATTCGGGAATAAGTAGCGATGGATCAATGGTTGCGTTAACCACTTCTTCAAATTTTTTGCTGAAGGCTTCTACATTCTCTGGCAGCATAGACATTCCCGCCGCAGCAAAGTGGCCCCCATAGCCAATTAGGTATTCACGGCATGCGTGTATGGCTTCGTATAAGTTAAACCCAGGCACACTACGCGCACTACCGCCGACTACACTTTCACCTAGTGTCAGCACTACGGTAGGCCGGTAATAATTTTCTATCAACCTACTGGCAACAATCCCAACAACGCCCTTATGCCAATGCGATTGATATACTACTGTACTTTTTCTTGACAACATTTCGGGGTTGTTAGCTATCATGGATAACGCTTCCTCGGTGATGGTGGAATCCGCATCTTTCCTGTCTGCATTATCGCTATGCAGCATCTCCGCGTATTCTTTCGCTTTCGTAAGATCTTCTTCAA
The DNA here is from genome assembly GCA_036509585.1 of Hanamia sp. GTDB lineage: Bacteria > Bacteroidota > Bacteroidia > Chitinophagales > Chitinophagaceae > Ginsengibacter. Next base: position 26,074 of record DATCFI010000296.1, read on the forward strand.
CAAACATTCTTACCGCTTTTGTCGCGTCATCCATACGGCCGGCAGCGTTTACTCGAGGTGCGATAATAAAAACAACATTATTTATTGAGAATTTCTTTTCAATCTTGCTTAGTTCTATCAAAGCCTTGATTCCAGGCGACGGATTTGCGTTGAGTTTTTGCAAACCATAAAAGGCGAGAATCCTGTTTTCACCGTTGATCGGAACTATATCGGCACCGATTGCGGTAACTACCAGGTCAAGATAGCACAAGTATTCTTCTTCGTTTAATCCTAACCGTTCCGAAAGAGCAGTTATTAATTTGAATCCTACTCCACAACCGCAAAGTTCTTTATAAGGATAATTACAATCTTTTTGCTTTGGGTTTAAAATGGCAATCGCCGGCGGTAATTCTTCATCAGGCAGATGATGGTCGCAGACGATGAAATCAAGTTTTAACGTAGATGCATACCTGATAAAATCTATTGATTTTATACCACAGTCCAGGGAAATAATTAAATCAAAATTATTTTCTTTAGCATAGTCAATTCCTTGTTTACTGACACCGTAGCCTTCGCGATAGCGATGGGGTATATAAAAGTCAATTTTTTCTTCGGAATAGATCTTTTTAAGAAACCGGTACATAATAGCTACTGAGGTAGTTCCATCTACATCATAATCTCCAAATACAAGAATTTTTTGATTGTTCTTAATTGCGAATAAAATTCTTTCTACGGCTTTTTCCATGTCTTTCATTAGAAATGGATCGTGAAGATGCGAAAGTTGGGGCCTGAAATAATCTTTTGCCTTGTCAAATGTGTCTATTCCTCTCTGAACAAGAATATTGCAAAGAGATAAACTTACGACCAGCGATTTGTGTAAACTGTCGGTTTTATTTATATCTGCTTCAATTATTTTCCATCTTTTTTGCATATTGGATAATTAGATAATCTGTCAATTTGCTGATTAGCTGATTGAATTCCTGTAAATTAATAAACTTTTAGAAGTTGAGTTGATGGTTGAAACTTATATTTTAATTTTCGCATTGGTACATATCACATTGGGATATCAATATTTTCTATCGGTTGTGTATCTTACAAGTTCCTCAAGCCCGTCCCTTACATCACTTTTTGGAAATTCAAAAAGAATAGCTAACGCTTCATCGCGATATTGATTCATCTTGGTAATGGCATATTCAATGCCGCCCGTTTCTATCACTTTTTCCATTACATATTTTATTTTTTCAGCAATCTTGTTTTCGTTTTTTATTATGTAAATAATTTTCCGCCTTTCAGAAGAACCAATATTATTCAATGTATAAATAATAGGTAAGGTTAATTTTTTTTCTTTAAGATCGTTGCCAGTCGGTTTGCCAATATTATCATTTCCATAGTCGAACAGATCATCTTTAATTTGAAAAGCGATGCCGGTTTTTTCGCCAAAAAGTTTCATTCTTTCTGTAAGGTTTTCATCCTGGCTTGTGCTCCAGGCGCCTACTGCGCAAGCAGATGAGAGCAATGAAGCGGTCTTGCTTCTGATGATTTCAAAATAGATGTCTTCTTTTAAATTTAATTTGCGGGCTTTTTCTATTTGTAATAATTCGCCTTCACTCATTTGTTTAACGGCTTCAGACAAAATATGTAAATGTTTAAAATCGCCGGCATCAGTTGAAAGAAGCAAGCCTTTAGAGAGAAGATAATCACCAACCAATACGGCAATCTTATTTTTCCATAGCGCATTAACTGAAAAAAAACTCCTTCGTTCAAGAGATTCATCAACTACATCGTCGTGAACAAGAGTGGCGGTATGTAATAGCTCCACCAATGCCGCTGCCCTGTAAGTAGATTCATTAACAGTACCGTGAAGCTTGGCACTTAAAAAGACAAACATTGGCCGAAGCTGTTTCCCTTTTCGTTTAATGATATATTTCATTATCCTGTCAAGCAACGGGGTTTGACTTTTCACAGATTGTGCAAATTTTTGCTCAAAGATTGCTAATTCGGTCGCTATAAGATTTTTTGAAAATTGCATTATTCAGGTAAAATGGCAATATAAGACAGAAAGAAATAATTATGAGATTATTAGTTAAAATTTTAAAACGAAATGATGCAAATGTTATAAATCCTCACTGGCCATTTCATTTTTGCATGAAATAATAAATTATTTGGTGCGTTTGTTGATAATCAGGCTTTAAAAGTTTCAAATTGTAGAAATATGTAAATGACTCAAAATTTAATTAAATCCTAAAAATAATTTGATTATTGAGTTTCCTTTGATATTTTTGCAAAAAATTTATTCAGAAATCATTAATCAAAAAGTTATGGTAATCAAAAAGTTTAAATTATTGTTAATGGGAATATTTTCTCTCCTGAGCCTTGGCGTTTTTGCCCAGGATACAGGGGTGTATAATATTTATGACTCAAGCGTTATTCCTTCTAAAGCGAAAGCGCAACAAAATGAGTTTATGAATAATACATACGATTTTCCGGCGAAGCCCAGAGATCAATGGGAGATCGGTATATCTGGTGGATTGTTCAATATTCAAGGCGACGTTCCATCGGTGATACCAACTGGTGGCCTTGGACTTCATGTTCGAAAATCCCTTGGACATGTTTTCTCTTTAAGAGCAGAATATGTTTACGGAACAGCTAAAGGTCTGGACTGGAAGCCTTCTATAGGGTATGCAAATAATTCTGCGTGGAATACGCATTATACTTCTCCTACTCCGGTTTATTATAATTATAAATCAAACGTTCAGGATTTCAGCCTACAAGGCCTTTTTTCATTAAATAATATTCGCTTTTATAAGGGCAAAACCAAGATGGTGGTTTATATGGGCGCTGGAATTGGAGCGACTACTTATAAAACAAAAATAAATGCATTAGACGCCAACAACAATCCATACAATTTCAGCTCAATAACTGGTGCGGGGTATTCCGATAGAAAAGAAATAAGGAAAGCTTTAAAGGCTATGATGGATAATAGTTATGAAACGGACGCACAGAACAATAATAGTACCGGTTCGAAAATCAAGCCATCAGCGAGTCTTATAGGTGGTATCGCTTTCAAGCTAAGCAAAAGAATAAACCTTGCTATTGAGGATAAATTCACTCTTGTGAAAGATGATTTACTGGATGGGCAGGAATGGCAGGATCACCCCGCTAGCGATCCGGTGCTTACCAGCAATTATGATTCTTACAACTATTTGTCAGTGGGGTTAAACTTCAACGTTGGTTCAAGTACTAAATCTATTGAGCCGCTTTGGTGGATTAATCCACTTGACTATGCTTACAGTGAAATTAACAATCCTAAACACATGAAGATACCACCGCCAGTTTTACCTGATGCTGATGGTGATGGTGTTACTGATCAGTTTGATAGGGAGCCAAATACTCCAGCAGGATGTCCTGTTGACAGTCACGGTGTTTCGAGAGATACTGACGGTGATGGTGTTCCAGATTGTAAGGATAAAGAGTTGATCACTCCAACTATCTGTCAACCAGTAGATGCTGACGGAGTAGGTAAATGCCCTGAACCTGATTGCTGCAGGAGTCTAAGAGATTCACTGGCTACCGCTAATACTTGTAATATTGGTGATTTGCCAAGCATCTCTTTTAAAAACAGCAAAACAAGTTCTTTAAGCAACGATGCACAGGCAATGTTGGCCACTGTAGCTTCTAAATTGAAAAACAGTGCTTCATGTTCTATCACTATTACAGGTTATCCTGCTGCTTCTAAAGCATCTCAGGCACTTTGTAACAAAAGAGTTGATGCTATCAAGGCTTACTTGACAGAAAAAGAAGGTATCAGTGCAGATAGGATTACACCTAATTGTGAAGTAGGTGGTGGCGATGTCAATACAGTTGACATCAAATCCAATTAAAACGTTTACTTTTTGCTCAATGATAAACCCTTCCCATTTTTTGGGAAGGGTTTTTTATAAGAGAATTTGACACTTTTTTACTGTTTTTTGCCCTCGATTATTGTCGGCGGACGAGGGTTCCTAATGACATTTTCGGCTAAAAGCAAGTCTGGAGGCATAAACCTTCGTTTACAAAAAAATATTAATCTGGATAATTACCTCGGATTCACCAAAGAAATCTTTCGGCGAAAAGGGCATTCTGAATTAAAAAAACTAATCAAAATGGTATTGTTTGGTCAGATATGATAATTATATCAAAACATTAACTCACGTGATTTTGCTGTTTTTTTATAAACACCCAAATTTGTTTTAAATCCCTTAATTTTGCGCTCTTTATGAAATTTCTTTTATTCTTATTACCTATACCATTACTGATTCTTTCCGGGTGCAACAATCAGTTTAATAAGATCCTTAAAAGTTCTGATTACCAATACAAACTGCAAAAGGCTGATGAATACTATGCAGACAAAAACTATAAAAATGCGGAAACTTTATACCAGGAATTATTCCCTGTGTTTAAAGGGAGTGATAAATTTGAGGAACTGTATTATAAATATGCTTATTGCTCGTATTATCAAAAGAACTACTTAGATGCGGAAAATCTTTTTAAAAGCTATTTAGGAGTTTTTCCTAATAGCAGTAAAGCTGAGGAAATTGCTTATATGCACGCGTATACTTTTTACATGCAGTCGCCCCATGTAGAATTGGATCAGACGAATACTATAAAAGCAATTGGAATGATGCAAGGGTTTATCAATACTTATCCCAACTCTTCACGAAAGGCCGAAGCAAATGAGGTCATTACTGAATGCAGAGCGAAATTGGAGAAAAAAGATTATATCAGTGCAAAATTATATTATAATCTTTCAGATTATCAGGCTTCAGCGCTCACGTTTTCAGCGCTGTTAATTAACTACCCCGACACCCATAGCGGCGATGATTATATGTTAATGGCGGTGAAATCATATTATGAATATGCCCAATCAAGCATATATAGTAAACAGGAACAGCGGTATGAAAAAGTAACGTCTGAATATTTTGATTTTGCAGACCGATATCCAGATAGCAAATTATTAAAAGATGCTGAACAATATAAAAACCTTAGTCAAAACGCAATAAAAAAAATAAAAGATGAGCAAATTAAGGAGGCAACAAGCTTCTAATACAAGCAACGTTGTAGAAACTCAAAATCTGATTGATGTAAAAGAGAAAACAGGTAATTTATATGAATCAATCAATGTGATAGCAAAAAGGGCGAACCAGATTAATATCGCAATTAAAGAGGAATTGCATAATAAGCTGGAAGAATTTGCCAGCCATACTGATAGCCTTGAAGAAATCCATGAGAACAAGGAACAGGTGGAAATATCCCGGGCTTACGAGCGGATGCCAAACCCAGCTCTTTTAGCTACGGCTGAATTCATGGAAGATAAAATTTATTATCGCAAAAACGAGGATAATCTTTTTGATTAGACTCAACGAAAGTTGAATCGGAAAGAAAATAGAGATGGCGGTACAATGACCGCCATTTCAGCGTTTTAGCATGACGGCTTTATTTTTGAAACATGTCAATTGCTGCGCATAAAATATCCTAAACCGTCTTGGCTTAAAATTGCCAGTTTTTTGTTCACCAACCTTTTTGTAAAGCTATAATTATAGTAGATAAACAAATTATTGTGATTTCTATTTTTTGATTTGGAGAACTGTCTGACTAAATTTATACTGTTTTTCTGTTGGTCTTTTCTCGAGGAGTATGTGGTTATGGCTTATTAAAATAAGTCTTGGAATATTTTATCATCCCTAAAAATACTATTGCAGCGGTGATAGTAATTGCAAAAATCAGCCTGGCAGGCGCACTTAAACTGGATAAGGAAAAAGAGAGTACCAAATAAAGCGCGAGAATTTTAAGAAATCTTACCCCTAATTTTTTTAAGGGTAAAAGATGAAGGATGGTCGAGTTCAACACGGTGGATGAATACCATAAATAGTAGAATGACTGACAATAAGTGGAAATGACTATTGAAATTGCAACCCCCTTTGTGCCCATCAACGGATATAAGATGAACATTAGGGTGATGGCAATAAAAAGATCAAGAAGCGAGCCGTATAAAACTCTTTTCCCTTGGGAATAGCATTGTAAAATAACACCATAGTTATTGATTCTTAGGGGTAAAATAAAGATACTGATTATAAATATTGGTAATGATGCATCGTATTTGTGATTGAAGGCAAGCGAAAACAGATCTACTCTGAAGAAAAGCAAGAAAAGGAATAGGGGAAACACGATATTGGACAGTATATGAAAACTTGCACTGTAAACTTTTATTACCTTTTCCGGGTGTTGAATGTTGGCTGATATTTCAATGGCAAGAAAGTTTCCGGTGACGCTCACCAGTAATGCAAATAGCGGAATTTCAATTGACCCGTTAAAGAATACGGCAAAATCGGTGGAACTCAGGAGGTACAACAGAAAAAGTTTGTCTATCCATCTTGCCAAAACTCCAAGTGCATCATTTAGACCAAGGTAACCCCAATGATATAAAAAATTATGATTGTTTTCATTTGTTACCGTGATTTCTCTTTTCTGAAAGGATATCAGCAAAATGATAATAAGCCGAACGATTGAAATAATTGCGATGCCTGCTATCAAATGGTAAAGAGAATACCCGGTATGCAGTACATAAATATGCCATCCAAAAAATATAGATGCGTAAAAAAAATTGATAACTCCCGATGTCTTTTCACTTCCAATTTTAATCAGTAAATTATCTGCAGCACTGGCTACATTTTGAATAATAATAAAAGCAATCAATAAAAATTTTAGGGAAGTATTAAAATTTTTAGCAGCGAAAAAGAATGCAATTAATCCTGAAATCCACAGGATCGAATAGTACAAGCTTAACTTTTTCCGGTTTTTTTTTATGAAAGCCCTCAGAAAATCAAGTTCGGTAGAAAGGATAACAGAAGCAATACCGAAACTGATGATCACATTTACAATGTTTGTGTAAATCCAAACGCTCTGAAATTTTCCGTAATCATCATAAGTTAATTTTCTTGAATAAATGATAGTAATAAAAAATAACGCAACAAGTGGCATTACTTTCGAAAGAAACAGCCAAACAATTTTCCGCGTTTTATCTGCTTTAAAAATTAATGATACAGTATTCGCCATTTTGATGTTCCTGTAATGTTTATTCTATTACAACGGTTTTTTATAACCAATGATGCCTCAATGGAAATATAAATGCAAATTAAAGATAAAATCAGCTTAGCTAACGATCTAAAAACAAAACGCCAATGCCTTTTTCTTATCTTCGCCGCCAGTTATGAAGAATATCAGAAATTTCTGCATTATCGCACACATAGATCACGGAAAAAGCACGCTGGCAGACCGTTTGTTAGAATTTACACATACGGTAAGTGACCGTGAAATGCAAGCCCAGGTTTTGGATAATATGGACCTTGAACGTGAAAAGGGGATTACGATTAAAAGCCACGCAATTCAGATAAATTACAAATTTGAAGAGGTGGAATATGTTCTGAATTTAATTGATACACCCGGCCATGTCGATTTTAGCTACGAGGTGAGCCGCGCGTTAGCTGCATGCGAAGGAGCTCTATTGCTGGTGGATGCAACCCAGGGGATACAGGCGCAAACGATTTCAAATTTATATCTTGCCATTGATAACGATCTTGAAATAATACCCATCTTGAATAAGATAGATATGGATGGTGCGATGATTGGAGAAGTAGAAGATCAGATCATTGAACTTATCGGATGCAAACAGGAGGATATTCTACATGCAAGCGCCAAGACAGGAGTCGGAATTGAGGCTATTCTAACAGCTATCATTAGGCGAATTCCTGCGCCGACCGGCGATGAAAATGCGCCGCTGCAGGCATTAATATTTGACAGTGTTTTCAACAGTTTCCGTGGTATTATTGTGTATTTCCGAATCTTCAACGGAACTTTAAAAAAGAACGACAAAATAAAATTCTCTAACACTGGCAAAGAGTACATCGCTGACGAAGTGGGTATTCTGAAAATAGGGATGATGCCAAAAGAACAGGTGAAAGCAGGTGATGTAGGCTATGTCATTACCGGAATAAAAAATGCAAAAGAGGTAAAAGTAGGAGATACGATAACGACCACACAGAATCCTTGCAAAGAATCTATCAAAGGGTTTGAAGAAGTAAAGCCAATGGTTTTCGCTGGTATCTTTCCTGTTAACACGGACGAGTTTGAGGAATTGCGCGATTGCATGGAAAAGTTGCAACTCAATGACGCTTCGCTTACGTTTGAGCTGGAAACTTCACAGGCATTGGGCTTTGGGTTTCGGTGTGGATTCCTGGGGATGCTTCACATGGAGATTATCCAGGAAAGGTTAGAACGTGAATTTAATCAGACGGTAATCACTACAGTACCTAACGTTAGCTTTTTTGCCTATACTACAAAAGGAGAAAAAATAACGGTAAATAATCCCTCTCAAATGCCCGACCCAAGCAGGATTGAGAAAATAGAAGAACCCTATATAAAAGCGCAGATTATTACAAAACCGGATTATATAGGGAATATCATGACGCTTTGTATTGGCAAACGAGGCATTCTTACTAACCAGGGATACTTAACTCCCACAAGAGTAGAATTAAGTTTCGAAATGCCATTGACCGAAATAGTGTTTGATTTTTATGATAGGTTGAAAAGTGTTACACGCGGATATGCTTCGTTCGATTATCACCCGATCGGTTATCGCGAAAGTGATATTGTGAAGATGGATATTTTATTGAATGGTGAAAAAGTGGATGCGTTAAGTTCGTTAATTCACCGATTCCGGTCGCATGATTTCGGAAGAAAACTCTGTGAAAAATTAAAAGAACTGGTACCGCGCCAGCAATTCCAGATTGCTATCCAGGCTGCCATCGGCGCAAAAATCGTTTCGCGCGAAAATATTAGTGCGATTAGAAAAGACGTAACGGCAAAATGTTATGGGGGCGACATCAGCCGCAAGAGGAAATTGCTTGAAAAACAGAAAGAGGGTAAAAAAAGAATGAAACAAATAGGAAATGTGGAAGTGCCGCAGGAAGCATTTTTAGCAGTTCTGAAGTTAGATGAATAGACAAGACGATTAGAAGATTTATGGCTTGTTCGACGAACGCTGGTAAACCAACAAGTAATACGAAAACCTTTTAAAAAAATAACTGGTGTTTCAAATGAAGAGAATCCTTCAGAATAGAAATGCAATGTATTTGTTTGTTTACTGAAAATCGTCATCGGGTATAATTCCGCACAAAAAAAGGAAAAGCCTTTTTATACTTTTCCCTTTTAATCAATAATATAATTTAAGTTTTTAAACCAAAGCATTATCCAACACTTGCTGCATGGTTTTTACGTAGTGAATTTTAAGTCCTTTGATATAATTTGGATTGATCTCACTAATATCTTTTTCATTCTGTGCACTCATAATAATTTCGCGTATGCCTGACCGTTTGGCCGCCAACACTTTTTCTTTTATTCCGCCGACAGGCAATACGATTCCGCGCAACGTGATTTCGCCAGTCATAGCCAGGTAGGGTTTTACCCTTCGTCCGGTGAATGATGATGCAAGTGCAGTCATCATGGTGATGCCGGCGCTTGGGCCGTCCTTTGGAACAGCACCTTCGGGTACATGAATGTGAACATTCTTTTTAATAAAAACATTAGGATCTATTCCATATTTCTTTGCGTTGGATTGGAGATAACTCAAAGCCGTGGAAGCACTTTCTTTCATCACATTTCCGAGATTACCTGTGAGCTTTAAGTCACCTTTACCATTATCACTTGTAGTGGATTCTATAAAGAGTATGTCTCCGCCAACATAAGTCCAGGCAAGACCTACAGCTACGCCGGCCATGTTTGCTGTCTTGTATATTTCATTGCTATATCTCGATTTTCCTAAAATTTTCTCCACATCTTTGGTGCTAACTGTGGGTTTTAGTTTCCCCTTTTCTGCATAGTCCCTCGCAAGTTTCCGCATGATACTTGCCAGTTGTCTGTCAAGTTCCCGAACACCACTTTCTCTTGTGAAATCAGCAATAATCTTCTCTAAAACCGCATCACTCATTTTGAAGGATACATTTTTTAGACCATGCGCTTCTTTCTGTTTTGGCAACAAATGCCTCTTAGCAATTTCCACTTTCTCTTCAATCGCATAACCACTGAGGTCAATAATCTCCAGGCGATCGCGCAGTGCAGGTTGAATATTTTGCAGATTATTAGCCGTCGCTATGAACAATACTTTACTTAGATCATATTCTGTTTCCAGGTAATTATCGTAGAAATTATTGTTTTGTTCCGGATCTAAAACTTCCAATAATGCTGAAGACGGATCGCCCCTGAAATCTGTTCCCACTTTATCTATTTCGTCCAATATCATTACGGGGTTGGACGATTTTATTTTTCTGATAGATTGTAAAATTCTTCCCGGCATCGCGCCAATATAGGTTTTGCGGTGTCCCCGTATTTCACTTTCATCATGCAAACCTCCAAGGCTTACTCTAACGTATTTTCTGTTGATAGCATTGGCAATACTTTTACCAAGCGAGGTTTTACCAATTCCCGGAGGTCCTACAAAGCAAAGAATGGGGCTTTTCATATCGCCTTTCAACTTTAGCACCGCGAGATATTCCAATATCCGTTGCTTTATTTTTTCCATCCCATAATGATCGTGATCTAAAATCTTCTTGGCCTTTTTAAAATCATATTGGTCTTTGGTATAATCCTCCCACGGAAGATCGAGCATCAGGTCGAGGTGATTATAAACGACAGAATAATCAGGTGTAGAAGGGTGCATGCGTTCCAGTTTTTCTATGCCTTTGTGAAACATATCTTTCGCCGCAGCGGGCCATTTTTTACCTTCAGCTTTTTTCTGCATCTCTTTCACTTCGGCAACATTATCACCGCCAAGTTCTTCTTTAATCGCTTTTAATTGCTGTTGCAAAAAATAATCCTTTTGCTGTTTATCAAGTTCAGCACGGGTCTTGTTGGTTACTTTATTTTTTAATTCCGCATATTGCAATTCGGTTTGCAATAGATTCAACAATACTTCCGCCCTCGCTTTTATATCCTGAATTTCGAGCAACTTCTGTTTTTCCAGGATATTGCTATTCAGGTTACTACTAACGAAGTGAATCAAGAACGCAGGATTTTCAATATTCTTCAAAATAATGGTCGCTTCAGACGGCATATTTGGAGAAAGCTGAATGATTTGTCCGGACAATTCTTTGATAGAAGCCACCATAGCATCAAAATCATTGTCGTTTTTTAATTCGCTGTCTGACAATACTGTAATCTTTGCTTTAAAATAGGGGTCTTCTGAAGTGATCTCATCTATTTTAAATCTCTTTTTTCCCTGGATGATGACCGTAGTGCCACCATCCGGCATTTTGATGAGTTTAAGAATCTTTGCTACCGTACCAATATTTACCAAATCACTTAAAGTGGGCTCTTCTACCTGGCTGTCTTTTTGTGAAACGACGCCTATCAATTTGTCAGCCTTGTGCGCGTCATTTACGGCCTTTATGCTTTTGTCACGCCCAACTGTAATTGGAATAACAACGCCGGGAAAAAGCACTGTGTTTCGCAGGGGTAGCAGTGGTAATTCGGCAGGAATCAGTTGATCATCGTTAGGATCGTTGTCTTCATTCATCGGAATCATGGGCAGAAATTCAATTTCTTCTTCAGGCCCATTAAGGAAGTAATTATTTTTAGTCATATATTTTTTAGGTTGACATTCTGTCAAAAGCTTTATTAAAGTAACGAAGCTTTTGAGTCTTAAGTACCATGTTCAAGATTAATGCCATGTTAAAGAAGCAGCATAGTTGTCAGGTAAGAGTAAATCAGAAAAATTTCTGCAGATTATTACAGTGAGAGAACAAATAATTTATATTCCTTATTTATTATTTTAAGAAGGATTTCTCTTCGTTCCTGCGTTTATTACATGTGCGTTACCAATTCGTTTGCAACCTCATCCATGTCGCCGTCGAAGTGATGACCGCCGGGCAATACAACATAGGTGTATTTGATCGTGATACGGCTTTTGTCAAGGGAGTGATCATCGCTTCCGTCGATGATCACTATTTTTTTATTTTGAATTTTATTGATTTCAGACACCACGTCCATGCTTCTTTTGGTATTTCCACCAAGCATATCTGACCAGTGAACCTCAAAATCAGTACTGCCGGACGAAGCCAACATGAAAGATGTTTTTACATTGTACTGAAAATTTTTAGGCAACCGATTCAGCACAAAGGGTACCACATCAGCTCCGAAAGAATAGCCGATAAAAATAACTTCCTGGTTTTTGCGACCCGCTAGTTTTTTCGAAAGAAAGTTGGTTATATCAAGCGTAGTTTGCTCAGGCGTTTTTCTATCGTCAAAATAGGTTTTTGCATTTAAGGCAATTACATCATAATCATCTTTATTAAGCGCTTCGCACAATCCGGTAGAGAACTTATTAAAACCGCCGTCACCTGAAATGTAAAATAGAATCGGTTTTTCGTGAGTCGCCGCATTCCATTCTTTTATTGCAAAATCTCCGGTGGAAGGGCTGGCAATAACGAAATTTGAGGCCATTGAAATTAAAAATAAAAAGAAGATTTTTTTCATAAACTCGATTCAAAATTAAAAGATTAAAAACTATTTCCTTAATTACGGTGAGTTGCAATTTGGGATAAAATTAGGGTTTCTGTTTAAGTTTTTATATTAATTGATAATCGCGATTTCCAGTTTGCCAATTGACGGTAAAGCGATCTGCGATTCCTAAAATGTTTCTTTTATAAACGTCGCGTTTTTGTTGACTTAAGTATTCATAAAAAATATCTGAAACTAAACAAAAAGATAAAGAAGACAAGTGGTAAATAAACTTGCATTTTTGCGCCGTAGTCTAATCGTTAAATTGCAATATTAAATCATTAAACATGGACGTAATTGGAATTATCGGTGGCTCAATTTCTTTTATAACGGTTACCTATACACTGGATTTACAGCATACTGCATCTCTATAAGCAATTGTAAAAGTCCGCCATCACCGGGTAAATGACCAGCCCCAACAGCAAAAAAAGCACTTTGGTTTTCGATCAGTGTTGGAATTGCTTTTGCCCAGCGCTTGTTCCTGTTAATGACCAGGACATTGTAAACTTTTTTGCTCATGAATTGTTTGTCAGCAATTAATACAGAGAGCTCCTGTAGATTTTCGGAATGGTAGGCTTTCACGATTTTATCAAAAAGTTCTTTATAAGCGCCGGCAGATTTTAATTGGCGTAAAATTTCTTTGCCGGTAAATACTTTTTGTGCAATGTTTAATTGTTCCAGTACAGTTTCCATTCCTGCTGTTTGTAAACCTTTTTCCTGTGCTATTTTTAAAAGCTCCATTTCCGGCACTTTTATTTCATCACAATCAATGGCGTCGATTGCCAGGCGGTTTATGAGTGTTAATGGTCCTTCTTGTTTAGCTTCCTCGAAGGATAGATCAAATTGGTCTTGTAAAATGTGAGTAAGTTCTTCTTTCTCCGAACCCGAAAGCCCCTCAAAAATATCGGGGATTTTCGTTGCTTGCTCGCTCATGAATTGCATCTCTTGCGCGCTGCCCAGATCCACTTCCATGTAATACGTGCTGCACTTTTGCAACGCTTGCAGTACTTTTTTACTTAAAACAAAATCATCGGAACAGATGGCATGCATGGTCCCTAACAGGTATGATGGCTTTTTTAAACGATTTCCTGTTATTTTATAGAGCAGTGAATTTTTGTGTTTGAAGGACTTCATAAAGGATTGGCAAAGATAACTTCAAAATAGATTGCGAAAGCATTCTTGCATAAGAGTCGGCAATCTTGGCGTCGGAGAACATCACTATTTAATTTTCACTTCGCTAAAAATGTCTGTTAGATTGATATTTTACTGGTAAATTAGTTAAATACTTAACTATTTCGTGTGTAGCTTTGCGATTGGACAAATGGGGTTCTAACGATTATTTTTCTTACAAATCATTCTACTAGAAAGCTATGGCAAAGACGGCTCAAAAAGCGCAAAAAGCAAGAGAGTTTGCGCATCTTAGTTTTGAATTAAGGGATCTGTTAAGGCAGTTTCTTCAAAAGAAATTTCGGGAAAATGATATTGAACTTACTTATGAAATGCAACAGGTAATGTCATGTCTGTGGAAGACCGACGGTATCAAACAGCAGGAATTGGCAGACAGGACGCTTAAAGATAAAGCGAGTCTTACTGGCCTGATACATAATCTCGAGAAGAGGAAATTTGTAAAGCGAATGGAAGATATGGATGACAGAAGGAGCAAATTAATCTTTTTAACCGTGGCAGGTAAAAAGCTTGGGGAGCAAGTACAGCCGTGGCTGAGCGAAATGTATTCCCTGGTGAGTGAAAATGTCGATATCAACGCGATTAATGTATGCATGGAAGTAGTTCGGAAGATGGTAGATAATTTGAGGTCAGTATGAAGTTTTATTACAGGAACGAAAAGAGATAATAGAAATTTCTATGGAAGAAGGCTCATTAGTAGTTTACGGATCAAAACGTGTAATCATTACAGTTACCGCTGTAGTTTGTGCGCTATTACAGATAATAGATACCACTATTGTGAATATTGCATTGCCTACCATGCAGGGTAGCCTTGGTGCTTCGCTTACCGAAATTACGTGGGTTATTACCGCTTATGCGATCGCTAATGTAATTGTAATGCCTATGACAAGCTGGCTAAGCCAGCAATTTGGCCGTCGAAATTATTTTGCAGCATCTATTTTGATTTTCACTTTCACATCCTGGGCGTGTGGCAACGCTACAAGCATAGAAGAATTAATTATTTTTCGGTTTATCCAGGGAATCGGCGGAGGAGCATTGCTTGTAACAGCGCAAACAATTATTACAGAAAGTTACCCGATAGAAAAACGAGCGATGGCACAAACCATTTACGTGTTGGGCGTGATAGTAGGGCCTACGCTTGGTCCTCCACTTGGTGGTTATATCGTAGATAATTATTCGTGGCCTTATATTTTTTACATCAATTTACCTATCGGAATTATTGCCACGTTGCTCACGCTTCAATTTGTCAAAAGCCCCAGGTATGCCGAAAAGGTAAAGGTCCGAAATGTTGACTGGCTGGGCATTGCATTATTAATTATCGCCATTGGCTCATTGCAATTTATTCTCGAAAAAGGCCAGGAGGATGATTGGTTTAATAGTCCGTTAATTAGCTGGCTATCGGTTAGCTGTTTTTTCGGATTCTATTTTTTCATCTGGCGGGAACTGGTATATAAATATCCTATTGTAGAGTTGCGTGTATTAAAAGACAGGAATCTATCGTTAGGTACTATTTTTTCTTTTGTATTGGGCTTCGGCCTGTTTGGTTCTACGTTTATTATTCCACTTTATACTCAAACTATCATGGGATGGACAGCGCTGCAGGCGGGATGGCTAATGATTCCCAGCACAGTGTTTACTGCAATCATGATGCCCTTTGTAGGCAAGATGATGGAGCGGGGTGTGTCCTTTCGTATTTTGATTTCATCGGGAATGATCATTTTTTTTATCTATAGTATGATGGCCTATAAAGTGCTTACTCCCAATACTCCAAGTGACGCGTTCTTCTGGATTCTTGTCATCCGTGGTGTGGGTCTTGGCCTTCTATCTATTCCAATTACCACCATGGCTCTTTCCACTTTGAAAGGAAAGGAAATAGGGCAGGGGGCTGCGCTGTCAGGTATGTTTCGGCAATTAGGAGGATCTTTTGGCGTGGCCATTATTTCTACCTATCTCACGAGCGATATACAATTGCACCGCAGCGACATTCTGACGAATCTTTCCACTACGGACCCAGCGGTGCAGGAACGGGTAAAAATGATTGCCGGCGACTTTTATTCAAAAGGATTGCCAATGGATTTAGCCACAAAATCAGCAGACAAATTATTAGACGGCATGGTGGATATACAATCCACAGTTCTTTTCTACATGGATGTATTTTTGTGGATTGGCGTATGTTTTTAGTTTGCGTCCCGTTCGTTATTTTCTTCGTAAAAAAAGCAAAACAGATGGTGGATATAAGCCATGCAGGGGAATAAATATTTTAAGTTTTTTGTAGGCACAATAAATGATAATTGGCAAAACAAAAAAACAAAGAAAAAGTTGCTTTACTGTCTGAGGCACCTTCTGTATCGGAGCGCAGGAAGCTAAATATTTTTGTCCGACAATATTTCAGCAATAGAGGGAAAAGTATTGGAAAGATATTTTTTTAGTTCTGTTTTTTTTATCCACCTGATTTCTGTAATGTGTTCTTCCGTTTGGGGGATAAGATTTTCATCTCCTTTTGCATTCATTAAGTACCAATGAGTTTCTTTTAAAATATGCTTTCCAAAAAGGGAGTACGTGTGTAAAGTGATTTGGATGAATTGTCCCAATTCCAAATTTTTCAATCCTGTTTCTTCGGTAACTTCCCTGAGGGCGCACTCTTCAAGTGTTTCACCTTTATCTAAATGACCTTTTGGAAGATCCCACTTTCCGCGCCGGAGTATCATTAATATCTCGCCATCACTATTTGTAACCAATCCTCCTGCTGCTTTTTTTAAAGTGAAATGTTTGAAAAACGCTGTTTTCAATTTCAAAAGATCTTTATCATAAACAATTCCTGAATGAAACTGGGGTTTATTGATTTCATGTAATAACGAATTGACAGCGGAGGTAGAAAGTTCGTCAATATAAACAGTATCCGGATGATGCCGATACTCATTGATGTCGGGTGTTATTTCATCGCAAAGGAAAACAGGTTTATCATCAAAGTAAATTGTTATGTAGCTCATACGTGTTTATTATCTTCGCATCATGACTGATAAAAAAGCGATTGCTGAAAAATTATTACAAATTAATGCAATAAAATTAAGTATCCATAAACCTTTTACGTGGGCAAGCGGATGGAAGAGCCCGATTTATTGCGATAACAGAAAAGCACTTTCATTTCCTTTTATTCGGGATTTTATCAAATCTGAAATGTGCAACGTTATTTTTCAGTCTTTTGAAAAAGCAGATATCATTGCGGGCGTAGCTACCGCAGGCATCGCGTGGGGCGCTATGGCTGCGGATCAACTTAAACTTCCTTATATATATGTAAGGCCAAAAGCCAAAGAACACGGATTAGGAAACCAGATTGAAGGCACTTACGAGCCCGGCAAAAGGGTAGTGGTGGTAGAAGATTTGGTATCAACTGGAAAAAGCAGCCTGCAGGTAGTAGAAGTTTTGCAAAACGCCGGACTAAAGGTAGATGGGATGGTTTCTATTTTTACTTATGGATTTGAAAATGCAAGACAGGCATTTGAAAAATTCGGCATTCCTTTGAGATCTTTAACTGATTATGAATCGTTAATACAACTGGCCATCGACAAAGGATCTATCTCGGAAGAAAATCAAAATGCGTTGTTAAACTGGCGACTTGATCCGGCCAATTGGAGCGGAACTTTGTAAATTCGTTAATTAAAAAGAATCTTTATGAAAACGATTTTTCTTGCGTTAATCGCTTTTGCAGTCACTTCTAACTCTTCGTTCGCCCAACAAAAGGCTGTGGAAAAAGCAGTAATAAAAACTCCGGGCGTGTTGGCAGATGCGTGTAAAACAAGTATAGATAATTTTTTAGTTCATCAGTATGGTGTTTCTTCTGTAAAGGCTGATTATAGAAGGCACACGGTGACCGTAGTTTGGTACACAGACCGCACCAACATTGAAAATATTAAATATGCACTCGCCAATATGGGCTATGACGCCGACGACGTGACGGCTGAGCCTGATGCTTATAAGAGATTAAATCATGCTTGTAAACCTTTACCTATAACCAACGATTCAACGAAGGCAAAACCATAAAATTTAAATCATTTTTTTATAGCCATCTTCGCGAACTTGCTGTTTTTAATATGGTCAGTCATTGGTGCGTATTAATTTGTTCTGTTGTATTTTCCGTGTTTACATCTATTCTTAGCACATCTTCTTTCTAAAGTCAATACGTAACGGTTATTACTTTAATACTTCCGTCTGGTTGGCTATTTCTACATGGTAAATTCCGCGTGTCAATTTGCTGTCCCATTTTACTATCCTGACTTGCATTGCCTCATACGAATTCAATAAGCCATGCGATAGTTGCCCGATAGTCAAAAAAGAGATTTTTATTTAATACAAACCTGAATAAAAAAAGGCTCTTTAAACTAAGACAAAGAAAATAGTTCTGAACGAAACAATGATGGTTAAACGAAAATGGGAATTTTTTTTGCCAGGTCATATCCGGCGCCAAGGTAATCGTGGCGCCGGTATGTGATGCCAATCGGTTCCTTCAGAAGTAAGAAAGAGCACTTAGTTTTGGTTTGTTATGGGGCCATGCATTGGCTGACTGTTTTATCAGTGCCTTTGCCGGTCATATAATTAGGACAAAGAATTACTTGGGATAGAAGGAGCCCGTTACGTCAAATGATACAAAATAATTCATTTGATTTTTCTGATACAGCATAATGTTTCGAGGCTCCCATAAAAAACAGTAAACAAACAAAAAAAACGATTTCTCAATCGGTTTTTATTTAGTGTAAACTTGATTAAAAACGTTTTTAATTTAATCTGCCATTGGTCTGACTAAGTTGTTCTGTTGTTTTTCTTCCGAGTTATAGTGCTTTCTTTGTAGCACTTCTGCCTTGAATCAATACTTCACTTTTATCACCGCCGCGCTTCCATCAGGTTTTGTTATTTCTAACTGATAAATTCCGCGTGCCATTTTGTAATCCCATTTAATATCCTCGCTTCCATTGCCTCCGGTAAATTGGATATCTTTCGCTAAAATTAATGCTCCCAAAGAATTTACTAAGCGGATTCGATACTTGCCTTGTGGCTGATTCTTAAATTGTAAATGAACAATTCCGTCAGTTATCGGATTAGGAAAAATATTAATTGTGGATTTCAAATCATCAACTAACAACTTCACTACCGTACTATATAACGAATTGTTGTCTTTACCCACACTCTTTACGCGGTAATAATTATACCCAGACGTAGCATTCTCATCGGTCCATTGATAGTTTCCTGAACCACTATTTTTTGCAGCCGTCGTTGCTACTTTTTCAAATTGGTTGCCGTCAGTTGATTTTTCTACTTCATACTGCTGCATATTATTTTCGTTGGCAACTTGCCAGGCGACCAGGATATTTTTGTCCTTTTCAGTAGCCTTGATCGAAACAAAAGTTACCGGTAATACAGCAGCTTGTTCAAATACAACCATAAACCTATCTACAGCATATGATGCCGCATCTGAGTTTACCGTAAAGTTAGCAGTACTATTTTCAGCAAGACTTATCTCAGTTTTACTTTTTAAATAGTTATCTACGAGGAAAGCCACTACGGGGGCAGTTTGCATACTTTCGGGACTAAAACGTAATTGATAAACTGCTTGGGCTACATTTCTCATGTCATAAAAAAGCGTATCACCTGCTTGCACAGGGCTTCGGGCTTCTATGGCTAATATAATCCCATCTAATCTCAAACCGAAATTCTCCCCGGTATTGCTAAATTTTACTGCATCGTTTGCATCTAGCCGATTTTGATAATTCTTGTTAAATGCCACTGCATTGCCATCTGCAATTTTTCCTGAAGAAGTACTTAAATAAGTGCGAAAGAATTGGCTTGACGATACATCTTGTCCCCTGAACACCAAATGACTACCGCTGGTTTTATCGCTTTCGTTAAACGTCAGGGTGACTGGTAAAATACTGTTATTATATACAAATGCAGCTTGGCCCGATTCAAGATATGGATACGCTGTTGAAACGTCGTAGTAGACTGTAGGTATCAACGGCTTGAATCCTGCAGCTTCGGTAAGGGTTTGGTATCCGCCGGCACCTCTTGCTCCATAGATCAAAGGATCCCAAACATAGAAATTAGATCCAATCGAACTCATTCCTGATACGTTACTGAAATCAACTTTTGATGCATACGGGTTACCTAATGAATAATAAGATTTAGCTGGGACAGTAAAATCGACAGACCCGGTGTAAAGCGGGCCTTTACTACGCAATATAGTAGGCTGGTGGGGGGTAGTAGCCAATGCAGTTGCCCTTCTGTCGCCACGGATATAAATAAAGAAGCCATTTGTTTTATTTGGGAATTGAACACCGGTATTCATAATTGTTTTATAAGCACCTGCGGAATTATCCCAGTAATTCATTGAAACGTTGGGGCTAATAAAATCAAATCCTATTCCCCCTGTTGGACCGGTAATATTTGTTCCGTACCCAAAAGTGCCTGCTACTCCTGCAGCCTGATTTTCCTGCCATGCCTGGTGAATGGTTTGTGTTGTTTGTGTGGGCACCGATAGGAATTGCCAGTTATTAATTGAAGCCGCATACCTTTCGACGGTTACATCACCTACAATAGTGTGCCCGGTCATATTTCCTACCCATGCAGTTTCTGTAGCAGTCGATTTTAAAGTGAGGTAACCGCCAGTATTCAGTGTGGTGCCACCTGTGCTATAGGTTAATGATTGGTATACATCGACATTTCCTGCCAGTGTGACGCCCGCAGCGCTGCTATTACTGATAATAAGATTTTTTACATTATTATTTGTAAACGCTCCGGCCGGTATGGTTTGAGAAGAGGTGCCGTGCATTTCGATAGAACCGTTGGAAGCATCAAAGGTACCTGCATTAATAATACTTCCAAAAATCTGTAAAGTACCCCCTGCGACAGTTAAGTCCCCTCCGCTATTAATATTGATATTTCTGACAGGCATAACCCCGGATATAATATCCGGATAATAGCTTGCACCAGCAGAGATGGTTGCATCAATAGTGGAATTGGGTATCTGGCCGCAAAGCCAGTTTCTGGAATCATTCCAGTCAGCGCTTACTGTACCGATCCAACTTCCTGGCAGCGTTATTAAAACATTGGCGGTTGTTGAATAAGCGGCGCACGCGCCTGCTGCGATGCTATACGCAACAGTATAATTTCCAGGTGTGCTGGAGCTTAAATCTATAGCTCCTGTTACGGAATTAATGGCAACACCACTTGTGGAAGAGTATGTTCCTCCCGTCGTGCCGGTCTGCGTAACAGTTCCCGTTGCTCCCCCGGAACAAAATGGCGAACCGGAATAGGAGATGGATGCCGATGGTACCTGGTTCACGGTAATGGTTACAGGATTTGAATTTACAGACGCGCAGGCACCCCTTTGTACTACAGCTCTTCCTAAAGTCGTTTGGGTCAGGTTACTAAATGGTTGTGAAGTGCTTATATTCGCGATATCTACCCAGGTTGTCCCATCTACAGAAAACTGCCATTTTAAAACATTCCCGGTTTGCCCGGTTAAATTAACGGTTCCGCTGTTAGTGCCTGAACAAACAGTCGAATTACTTCCAACACTTCCTCCTACTGATATCGGACTTACCGTGATAATAGCTGCATTCGATTCATTAGTTGCAACATAAGGACTTACCCCAGTGTTATTAGTACTGCTGAGTATTGCGTTTCTATAGATATAATAGGTCCCGGGAACATTGAACGGAGCGCTTGAACTGTTCGGAGAATAAGTGGCTGATGTAGCACCCGAAATATTGCTCCTGGTACCTGTTGGCGTGGAACTATATGTCCATTGATATCCTGTTCCTGAAAGCGATATTCCGGAAGGCAGTGTCCCAAAACTGTCGCCACTGATCGCGGACCCAGTATTTCCTGTACAAATGGTTTGCGTAGTATTGGATGAAAGTGTATTTGCAAGTACCTGGGTAAGATTCTGAAAAATTACCTGGTTTTGTCCACCATTTTCATAGAACTCATAAACCAAAGAACTTGTGCCGCTGAGATTCATTAATACTCGCGGGCGTGTCGTAAAGACTTGGTCAGACCAGTTATTATAAATAAGATTTCCATCCACTGTCAACCGACTGCCATCATCGGAACCAAGGTCCACCACATATAATCCTTTTCTGGTTGAATTCATCCTAAACCTTACAGAAAAATTATCTGTAAATACAGACGGGGTTGTTGCGCCGGATGTAACACTAAAGCAGGTTTGGTCCCCGCCGAAACCTTCATTAAAAGTTTCAGCTTCTGTAAAATGACCAATATAATTTTGAAAATTCATTCCACTATACATATGCCCAATCCATGTATCCGTGCCTGTTGCTGTTTGATCATCGGTGGAATTTGGATAAGGACTGACAGTAATCGATGCGGGTACTGAAACAGTACATCCTGTATTACTTTTTATACTTAAAGTGTAAGTGCCTGCTGCAAGGCCTGTAAATAAATTGCTTGATTGATAATAGCCCCCGTTAAGACTATAAGTATAAGGAGTTGATCCACCACTTCCACTTGCTGTAATGGTGCCAGAACTTCCACCTACGCATGTATAAGTAGTTGTAGCGGAAACTGACGGTATGGTACCGGTTGTAACTGTATGAGTAGACGTAGCTGGACCGCTGCATCCTGAAGCGCTTGCGGTAATCGTAGAAGTTCCATTCCATCCGGCACTATAAGTTACGGCACCTGTAGATGAATTGATAGAATTACCTCCTGAAATGCTCATCGCATCGAGGTTATAGGCAATACTGCCCGAGTTGGTAGCTGTCGCGTTATAAGTTACTGAACCAGCACCCTGGCATCTTGTCGAAGTAGACCCCAAAGCAAAAACAGGAGTTCCTACCGTGGGGTTAACAGTAATGGTGGCAGCGTTGGATTCATTGGAGGCAACATAAGGGCTTACCCCGGTATTATTGCTACTGCTTAGTTTTGCGTTTCGGTAGATATAATATGTTCCGGCAACATTAAATGGAGCAATTGAAGTGTTCGGGGAATAAGTTGCTGCGGTAGCGCCCGAAATATTGGTCCGGGTGCCTGTTGGTGTCGTGCTATACGTCCATTGATACCCTGTTCCTGAAAGTGTTATTCCGGATGGTAGCGTTCCAAATGTATCTCCACCGATTGCGACGCCTGTACTTCCTTTACAAATAGATTGGTTAGTATTAGAAGAAAGATTATTGGCCAATATTAATTTTCCATTATTAAATATTACTCTGTTCGCCCCCGAATTCTCATAGAATTCATAAACCAAAGAACTTGATCCTGTCAAATTCATTAATACAGATGGACGGGTAGAAAAAGATTGATCTGTCCAATTGTTGTATATGAGCGTTCCATTTACGTAAAGACGGCTGCCGTCGTCAGAACCAAGATCAGCCACATACAATCCCTCGCGTGCTGAGTTCATCCTGAACCTAACCGAAAATTGTTCTGTATAAATGGAAGGAGAAGTCGCTCCTGAACTTACTGTAAAACAATTATAGTCTCCTCCGAATCCCTCATCAAAAGATTCGGCTTCTGTAAAATGACCAATATAATTTTGAAAATTCATTCCACTATACATATGGCCAATCCATGTATCAGTGCCAGTTGCAGTTTGATCATCGGTAGAATTTGGATAAGGACTAACAATCACAGATGCGGGAGTAGAAGCAGTACATCCTGAATTGCTTTTTATGCTTAAAGTATATGTACCTGCTGCCAGTCCGGTAAATAAATTGCTTGATTGATATGTACCACCATTGAGGCTATAGGTATAAGGAGTTGAACCGCCACTTCCGCTTGCCGTAATTGTTCCTGAAGTTCCGCCAACACAGGTGTAAGTGGTTGTCGCTGAAACTGATGGAGGTGCGCCGGTTGTTACGGTATGAGTAGAAGTAGCAGGGCCGCCGCATCCTGAAGCGCTTGCAGTAATCGTAGAAGTTCCATTCCATCCGGCAATGTAAGTTACTGACCCTGTAGATGAATTAATAGAATTACCTCCTGAAATGCTTGCAGCATCAAGGCTATAGCTAATACCGCCGGCGTTTGTAGCTGTAGCAGTGTACATTACCGAACCTACTCCCTGGCATCTTGCGGAAGTAGATCCTAACGCAAAAACAGGAATACCAACGCTTGGGTTTACGGTGATACTTGTAGTTTTGGTATAAATGGAACATCCACCAGCGGCAGCAATTGTATAAGTAACAGTGTATGTGCCTGCTGTGCTTGAGTTTAAATTAATAACTCCTGTTGCGGAATTAATTGATAAGCCGGCAGTCGAAGAATAAGCTCCGCCTGTTGTTCCGGTACTTGTAACGGACGCTGTGCCGCTGTTTATACAAAATGGCGAACCTGAATAAGAAATAGTTGCTGACGGCGCAGCGCTCACAGTAATGGTAGCATTACTTGAATTTGCAGATGAACAAACACCGCTCTGAACGACAGCTCTGTACAGTGTTGTCTGGGTTAAGTTACTATAGGTTTGTGAAGTAGTAGTATTAGCAATCGATGTCCATGTTGTTCCGCCATTAATTGAGTATTGCCAGTTTAAAATACTGCCCGTCTGGCCGGTTAGATTAAGAGTACCACTATTAGTTCCGGAACAAACTGTAGCATTGGAGCCAACTGAGCCACCTACTGATAGGGCACTCACTGTTAAGCTTGTCGTAGTAGTATAAACAGCGCATCCGCCTGATGCAGGGATGGTATAAGTCACATTATAGGTTCCTGGTGTGCTTGTTGATGGCGTAATTGCTCCGGTTGATGAGTTAATTGATAATCCGGATGGAGAAGCTGAATAGGTACCCCCGCTTGTTCCCGTAAGCGTAACATTTTGAGCGGTTCCCAAAGAATTACAGTAAGGGGTACCCGAATAAGAAATAGTGGCGGATGGAGGGGTATTTACAATAACTGCGATGGTAGCTTGTGGACTTACACAGCCATTTACGGTTTGACTTACTAAATAGTTGGTTGTGCCTGCCACTGATGTAGAGGGTGTAGGTGCTGTTCCTCCATTATTAACTGTAAACTGTATATTATTAAAGCAATGGTATGGTGTAGTAGCACCAGCTGGGGTTGTAGTGCCTGTCACATTAATCGTTCCGGATGACTCAGTAATAGGAAAAGAAGTACTATCTCCTCCAATGTTTCCGTAACCGGTTGAAGCCCCGACGCTGTAATTTCCCGCAGAGGCTATTGTGTAATTAAAAATATTAGTAATTGTTACTACAGAAGAACTAGAATTGTTTAATGTGGTACTGGTACTTGACGTTGCTATGATAGTACCTGAACTATTGTATAATGCAAGGACCAGGTTTGTAACAGCCTGGTAGGCGGGGATATAGTAATTAATAGAAGTAATTTTAACATTCGATGTAGTCGTAGTAAAATTTGTATTTTTATAGTTGTAAACTCCGTCAATAAAGGCAACTGTACTTAACGTTGTTGTTCCACCTGCCGTACCTGAAATAGACCCACTTCCCCAGGTGAGATTAGAACCTGTGGCAGTAAGTTGCGAAGCCACCGCATTCAAACAATAGTTGATGGGCGTGATTACGGTAGGAGCGGTCGGGTAAGAATATGCGGTAAAAGTTGCAGAACTTGTCGCAGTTCCTCCGGTGGTGGTAACACTTACTGTTCCTGTACAGGCAGTCGCAACAACCGCTACAATTTGTGTGGAAGTTGAAGAAGTTATTGAGCTAACCGCAGTGGCTCCGATTTTCACATTCGCGGCTGTTATCCCAGCAAAATTAGTTCCTGTAACCGTTATGGAACCTCCCACGCATA
>DATCFI010000297.1:0-4170 GCA_036509585.1 Hanamia sp.
GTATCTGAATGAATTCTTTTATCGCTTTAACAGACGGGGATTTGATAAAACTATATTTCACAACCTTCTAGAAAGAATGGTTAAGAGTGACCCCATTTATCAAAAGGTATTCACGACTTAAACGATTTATTCTATAAATAATAAACAAATCAATTTCATAATCATAAAAACATAAAACGATGAGTAAATATGCAAACGCCGAATGGCAAGGAACCGCGAAAGAAGGAAAAGGAATTATTTCTACCGAGACCGGTACGTTGAACAAGGCGCCTTTTACATTCGCCTCAAGATTTGGAGATGCAAAGGACGGCACCAATCCCGAAGAATTAATAGCAGCCGCTCATGCCGGATGTTTTTCAATGAAGTTTAGTTTGGTTTTAAACGAAGCAGGATTTACTCCTGATAAAATTGAGACCAAATGCGATATCACTTTCGGCGCTGGTGCTATTTCAAAATCACATCTTACCGTGACGGCAAAAGTTCCGGGGATCACTAAAGAAAAATTTGATGCCTGCGCAAAAGATGCGAAAGAAAATTGTCCCATTTCAAAATCATTGAGTTCAAATATCGAAATCACAATGGACGCAACTTTGAGCTAATTTAATGTACAGTAATCGGCTACAAGTAACCCGTAATGAGTACACAACTACTCCATACGGGTTACTCTTTAAAAATCTCCGCTTACACATTACTCATCTCTTTTCTCTCTACCGATATGGGCGAAGTAGAATTACAACCGGCGAACAACTCACTAATCATTCATTGTATCATGTATTTTTATGGTGGCGCCGCTACCGACATTTTAAGTCGGCAAATAGCCGAAGACATTGCAGGTCATTGGAACCAAGCGCAGGGTAGCGTTATCATCAAAAGAAATTTATATAAAGCAATTTTTGATGTCGAAGGAATTTATGACCCCTTGCTTACACCCCAGACCATCTATCAAAATTCCAATCCACGCGTTAATTATTTTCGGATAGAAGAGTATGCACATGGAAATATTTCTTTTGTAGATGGATTAGGTTCAAACACCGGATATTTTAAATTGGAAAATTTATTGAACAATTCAACAACGGCAGCGCATGAATTCGGTCATACATTTGGTTTGGATCATCCACGTAATTTAGATATCCGTGGCCACGGTCAGCCTGGAATCATGTACCCGCGTGGCACCTTGGTAGATCCGCCGTTTCAATACGACCCTACCGTTCCTGCAGGATCAAAAGGTGGAACGATGAATCCTTTTACACGAAAGGTGTTTCAGTCAGACATTGATGATTTAAAACTAAACAGGCTGAATTATGATAGAAACGGTTTCGCTATTCTCGGAGAATTTTCCAGCGTGTGGCACGATGCGCAGATTCCCATTACATGACAAGTTTGAAATAAAAATCAGCGTTATTTGTTCGTTTACTAGTCGTAGGAATTCTTTATCTCAATTTGTCTCTCCTGCTTTCATTTTCGCTTCCAGAACTTTTCCTTTCTTATCAAATAAATATTTTTTAGAAAGATCTTTAACATAAAATGTTTTGACAGCGCGACGTCATAGACCACAATATTGACTAGGAAAAAAGAAATGAAGGAAACAATTAATTTTTTCATGTGTCTCTTTTATGGCAGTTTCTCAGCCAGCCGAATCTTCCTGGTTTGACAACCATTTTCCATCGCGCATTTTCCAATAAATAAAAATCCCAGGTATTTCTTTATTTACTGTAGCCAGAATGTAGAAGATAAAAACACGTTGTATCAAAACGAAACACAAGGTGTATCAAAACCGTGCAGTCCTGTTTTATTTTTAATTGTAATATACTGAAAATCAATAAGAAAATATATGGCTTAATTCTTTGTGTAAATACTGTGAGCAAAATCGAAAATTTAAAAATTGCACTGGCAGTCCAGAAAACAAATGAAATCGGCGTTAGAGAATAAAAGCGACATTGGCGAATCCGGTTGAAAGTTTGAGTAGTGATAAGTCTCCCGAAGAGGAGAAGAAAAATAGCAAAAAACCTGATGGCTAAGCTGTAGCGTCAAAGAGATATTAGAGTGAAGTCTATAACAGCAATGATGACAACAATTTAAAAGACTATAAGCTAGGAACTAAAAACTATCTACCATGTTTAAAAACTATTTCAAAATCGCCTGGCGGTCTTTCATTAAAGACAAAACCTATGCAACTATCAATTTAATTGGACTTGCGATAGCTCTGGCTGGGGTTCTAATGATTGCGGCTTATGTCAAATATGAATTATCATTTGATAAATATTATAATAATTCAGACAGGATTTACCGTGTGGTGGCAGAACGAAAAAGAGATAGCATTTATGAAAAAACATTTAGTATCCCTGATGCCAATGGCATACACATTAAAAAGTGAGTTCCCAGAAGTGGAATCCGTTACTAAAATTCAGGATGCGGAAAATAGCTTTCTGGTAAATGGAAAAAATGTAGATGTTAAATTCATAATGGTTGACAGCAGCTTCTTCGATGTTTTTAACCTGCCATTTATTTCAGGCAATGCGAATTCATCATTGATAAATAACAACAGCATTGTACTCACCGAAAGCCTTGCAAAAAAGATTTTTCCTTCCGAAAATCCTATAGGCAAACAACTTAAATATAAAGGTTATGCGAAAGTTTATACACCATATATTATTACTGGTATTATCAAAGACATTCCGTCAAATATACTCATTTCCAGGCCGAAGCAATTATGGCCGATACAAGAACCCAGAAACCTTTGGATTGGCGGGGCTTTGGCAGTTCGGGCGTAAAATATATCATGTTGAAAAATCATGCGGATGTAACCGCATTGGAGAAAAGAATTCCTTCCATCTATAAAAAATACTATTTCCCTGACGGTACAAAAATCGTATTCCAACCCGTTACTTCCATTCACTTACATTCGCATATAAAAAATGAACCCTTCCCTACTGGTGATATAAAATACATTTATATTTTTTCTTTTATCGCATTGTTGATTTTGTTCATAGCGTGCATTAATTATGTTAACCTTACCACGGCCCGTTCTCTACAAAGAGTAAAAGAAGTGAGTGTCAGAAAAGTATTGGGTGCCGGTAAAAAACAATTGGCTTTTCAGTTTATTTCAGAATCTGTTATACTTTTTTGTGTAGCACTGCCGGTAGCTTTTCTAATGGCTTATTTGCTTTGGCCATTGTTTGCAAAAGTGGTGGATATCAATGCCGGAAAACTCGTTTTATTAAACTGGAAATTTATTGCGGCCATTATTTTATTAAGCATCATCACAGGAATCATGTCAGGATCTTATCCCGCGTTTTTCCTGTCAAGGTTACAAACAGTGGACGTGTTGAAAGGCCACCAGAAAGGCTTTTCAATAAATCTCAATATCAGGAAAAGCTTAATCATATTCCAGTTTGTGATTTCTATCGGAATGATTGTTTCTACCATAATTGTTTACAAACAACTCTACTTGCTAAACAATAAACAACTTGGGTTTAATAAAAATTATTTAATCAAATTGCCTGGTCAGCAATTTAATGGAGAGATTGCTTCTTTTAAAAATGAATTAAAGACCTCAAAGGATATTTTTGATGTTTCTGTTTCAAGCTGGGAATTAGGAGATACTTATGGAAATTCTTCAAGCATGAGCCGCCCTGACGACTCGACAAAAAACTGGAGTTTCGGTTTTGTAAATGCTGACGCAGATTTTCTAAAAGCCATGCAAATAACATTAATCGCTGGAAAAAACTTCTCTTCTGTACCTGATAATATTGATTCTCTTCTATATTCTTCTACCTCAAAATTAACAAGTGAGAAACGTGATATTATTGAGTATTCAAAGCCTTTAATTATAACAAGTGCAACAGCCGAAAATCTCGGACTAAAGAAACCGGTTGTAGGAACGGTGCTAAAATTCGGAGCTTTGCAAGGAACCATTGTTGGAGAGATCAATGAGTTTATAGGAATTTCATTATTGGAGAAAAGTCCGATGGTTGTTATTTCAAAAAGCATAAACCCGCCTTATGGAAATACCTACATAAGGATTAATTAAAAAAATAGAATAAATCGTTTAAGTCGTGAATACCTTTTGATAAATGGGGTCACTCTTAACCATTCTTTCTAGAAGGTTGTGAAATATAGTTTTATCAAATCCCCGTCTGTTAAAGCGATAAAAGAATTCATTCAGATACG
>DATCFI010000298.1:0-5433 GCA_036509585.1 Hanamia sp.
TAATAACCTTTTTTATACAGGGAATTATATTTTTAGGACTGAAAGTAAAAAATCTTATTTAAATTAATATACAAATATGGAAATTCAAGAATTAAAGCAAGAATTAAAAAAACAAATTATAGAGTTCCTCAATTTGACTCCTTTAACTCCCGAAGAAATTAATGATGAGGAGCCCTTATTTGGTGACGGCCTGGGTTTGGATTCCATTGATTCACTTGAACTAATTGTTTTACTCAAAAAGGAATATGGAATAACCATCCAGGATCCTAAAGAGGGCAGAAAAATACTAGTGAATATAAACACGATGATAGATTACATAGTACAATACAGGACTAAATAAATAAAAGATCTTTTATATCGCTAAAAAGGCTCCCTTGAATTTAAAACAAATTTCTTTTAGGGCTATGATACTGGCAGTGACTTTAATTTGATTGTGTTCTCCAGGTGTGTAAGTTATGGCCACTTGAAGTGAGTTATCTACCCTTGGGTCTATTAAACGCAGAAACTTAATTTGATCAGCCTGTTTTAGCATTAGGTGTTTAGTTAGGGTTTTTTCCAGAACTTCTTTTATCATTTGCAGCTTGCACACTCCTGGTAATACCGGATGTCCGGGGAAGTGCCCTTTAAATATTTCATTGTTTTTATCAAGTTCCAGTAAAGCGTGAATAGCAAACTCCTGGTGATCTGAGAATGTGATTTTAAAAAGTTGATCTTTTAGCATACTTCAGAGCGGTTAGCAGGCCGAAACCAGCATTAATGAATGATACTTGTTCAGGTAATGATTATAGATAAGTACTTTATTTGGATTTATTTTTTTTACACTTATTTCCTTTACCACGAGCGGAACTTCCTCTCTTTTTATCATATTGGCTGCGAGCCATAATGCAAATGCTGAAGAGGTAGGATACTCTCCACACAAATGTTTATAATTAACCAAGGAGCTATTCCTGAAAATGGAGTGGCTTAATTGGTTGTACACTTTATCGTTTCTCAGGTCGCCATTTTTACCGGTAATTACTATATCAATATCATCAATTTGCAGTCCATATAGCGCCAGGAAAGTGATTATCTTTAGCTCAATCTCAGCAGTATCATTTGGTTTGTAAAAAGTCAGCATTCCAATAAGTTCAGCCAGGTTATCTGCTGATGGCCGATCAGTTAATAAAAAAAAAACTGAACCTTCACCACCGATGGTTCCATTTGAACTCGTTTTAAAAAGAGACAAATTTGAAACCGGCCATCTTTTATATAATCCTAACCTGGTTAAAATGGTAAAACTGGCATCCGTCATTTCATCAATGCCACCTACCAGGATATTATCAGCTTCTTTTTCTTTTAAAAGCATCAAAGCATCAAATAAGGCACTTTCAAATGAAATACCCTTATGCACGAAAGTATTGTTGTATTGGTGACATTTAAGCATTAATGCAATTTGAGCCGCTACTGTATTGTGGGTTGAATGTATAAATGCAGTTGGCGGAAGCATTTCTTCGTTTAGTTCGATTAACCTGGTTAAAAAAGATACTGTATCTCCCAGGCTTCCATAGGCCGTACCTGTAATTATTGCTCCGGGCATATTCGTATTACCCTCATTTAAGCATTCCTGAGACGCAGCCAATCCCATCTTAATAATATGGCTCATCCGCCTTATTAATTTTGGATCAATAAATTCCGTATAATCAGGCTCGATAGCTCGTAAACGAGTTCCATTATATTCCATTACATCTGTTAAGAAGTTTACTTGTCTAAATGTTTTTTGCGGCGATATGCACGCAGATGAACGAATATATTGCTTCATATTATATCCTGGAAAAAATTAATGATGTACAATTTCCCCCAAAACCAAAGGAATTTGACATGACATGATTAATTGTTTGATCCTTTAAAAATTTTTTTGCAGGTGCAAACGAAAATTCATGCATTTGTGTTTCAAAACGCAGATTTGGATAAATAATTCCATGCCTGATTGCCAAAACTGAAAATACCGCTTCAATACCTCCACTGGCTCCCAAAGTATGGCCTGTAAAAGATTTGGTAGAACTCATTGGAGGATAATTTGGATCAAATAATCGCTTTACTGCCATTCCTTCTGTGTTATCATTATTTGATGTACCTGTACCATGCAAATTAATATAATCAATGTCCGTAGGTTTTAAACCGCTCTTTTCCAAAGCTCTCTTCATAGCAAGATATGGACCGGTGCCATCTGAAGAAGAAGCGGTTTGGTGATAGGCATCATTGCTATTATTATAACCGCTCAGTTTACAGTATAGAGCTTTATTCATTTTTTTTGCCAATTTTGCTGATACCATTACTACATAACCTGCACCTTCCCCCATGTTTAAACCCTGCCTGTTTTCATCAAAGGGTTTACAGTACTTTTTATCCAATATCATAAGCGTATTAAATCCATTCAATGTAAATTTTGTTAAAGCGTCTGTTCCACCTGCGATTACCACATCTAACAGGTCGTTTTTAATTAACCGGGCACCGTAAAAGATAGCATTGGCAGATGATGAACAGGCGGTGCTAATGGTGGTCATAAAATCTTTGATCCCCAATTGATCTGCTATAGCTTCTGTTACACATCCACATTCATGATCAAACACGTTTTTTAATTTCCCCTTACTATTATCAGTAACAAAGTCCTTAAAGAAAAATTCACTTTTATCCATACCGCCTACAGTATTGGCAGAAATAAACCCTGTGCGTAAAGAAGAAAGATCAGCAATATCAGCATCCTTTAATGCTTGCTTCGCTGCTATCAGGCCCAAAAGTGTAGTTCGGCTTGTTGCAGCAGAAATACCAGCAATTTTAGCAAGTTCATTATTACTCAATTTTACCTCCGCTACCGGGATATTATGACGATGCACCGTATCTATGTAAGCAATATCAGCCATGCCTGCCTGCTCCTTTTCAAATGAGCAAAGGCATTCAGCAACATTATTACCTATGGCTGTAATAGCTCCTACGCCAGCAATAAAAACTTCGGAGTACATTGTTAATTGATCTTTTTAATCTTCAAAAATAGTATTCATCTGTTCTTTAGTAAAAGCGACCGCTTCCTTATTTTTTAATTTTTCAACTAAAAATAAAACAGCTTTGTATTCATCCCCAAGTAATTCGATCCAACCACAAATACATGCCTGTAAAACATTATTATCCAGCAGATTGTTTACATAACTTTCTATAAAGGATGCATTAAAACAATCAAACACAAAAAAAGCATCTTCGCCTTTAAAATTATTACGGATACATATTTCGCCGGTCACAACATTAGGCAGCGTATAAACAAATAATGATGATCTGGGAATATCATTTACACTTTCCATATATTTCTGATCGGTATCCAGGCTTGAATTAGCATTGGAAAGTATCAATCCTATATCTTGAGCCCTGTAGTTATCTTTTTTATAACTGTCTTTCAATAATATTTCAGAAGCAAGCCATCCAAGTTTACACAGATTGTCCATTTTGTAAAACCTCGAATATTTGATATCAAAGCGATCGTACACTAAAAGAAGAAAACCTGTTACGTCAGTATCTTTATTTACATACAGAAGTTTCCCGTTTTTATAAACTGCATGTTTACTGATCAGGCAACTGGAAGTAATATATTTTTCTACAATCAAGTCTTTAAATTTTTTGTCTTTTTTTTATTGCTTTTTTTCAACTACAGCAAACAAAGTAATATATGCTTTTAATATTTATCGTTTACTAAATACTACGGCTGCATTACAACCCCCAAATCCGGAAGCAATTTTTAAGCAATTTTTAAAATCTCCTGGCAGCAAATCAGTACAAATATTCAATGGATCCGGTATGCCAATTTCTTTAAAACCTAAAGTTGGGATGACCAGGTTTTCTTTTAGTGAATGTACAGACACTATTGATTCAATTAAACTTGCAGCTCCTAATGTATGCCCGTAATAGCCTTTCAAACTATTTACAGGAACAGTTTGCAGGTTAGATAATGTAATAGCCTTAGCTTCCATTTCATCATTATAAATCGTTGCAGTACCATGAGCAGATATAAAATCAATTGCCGATGAAGAAATATGTGCTTCATCAAGGGCTTTGGTGATGGCTTGGCTAAGTTCTTCGCCTGTACGTGATGGCGCTGAAATATGATGGGCATCATTGCTCACCGAACCACCTGTTACTTTTATATCCTCTGCGCTACTTTGGTTTGAAGACAGAATAATTGTGGCAGCTCCTTCACCAAGATTTATACCTTTTCTATTTGTATCAAACGGTTTGCATGGTTCAGGGCTGATGGCCTGAAAGGACTGGAAACCTGATAAAACAAATTTTGAAATAACATCTGCACCGGCAATCACGGCGTTCTCATATTGACCAGATTGTATGAGCCGCTTACCGGTTATTATGGCCATTATTCCCGAAATACAGGCATTGGATACTACAATCGGCTGATTAATGAACCCAAAATATTCAGCAACTAATTTAGCAGAAGTAGGCAAGGATATACGTTTTTGTATTTCAGGGGTATTTCTTTCTGTTTCAAGCAAACTTATATTTCCTTTGGTTGAAGAAATGATAAGCACTGTTTTTTTATTGCCAACCTCTATTTTATAACGTTGCAGGGCATCCCCGATAGATGCAATAAGTAGCTGCTCAAACTTCGTATACTTATTAACGTTATCTTGTATAAAAACGCTTTTACAATCAAAAAGGGAGGCATAAAAAGGCCGGTCTGCCAACGAAATATAATTATGCTCACGGATACCTGAACAGCCATTTTTAAGCCGGGAAAAATTTTCAGCAGTTGTCAAACCAAGCGGTGAGATAATATTATCTGAAACAATAAAAATATCCCTTAATGTTTTACCTAAAATGATACTCATTTCACATTGCGCTATTACTTTATCATCACTTCTCACTGTTCCTGAAATTACGGTCATATCAAACACCTGGTTCTCTATTTTTACTTCAGTAACTAATTCATCGTTAATTTTAGGTAGCTCAAATATCTCCAAATTTTTAATCATGCTGATATAACCTGCTTTAACAGGTATGTTTTGCATCATCGCCAGATAACCGGCCTGTGCAGCTGCAGATTGGGCAATGTTTTCTATTAAACCTTCTTCACTAAATTCTCCTTTCACTACCAAAACATTTTCTTCTTCTACCCTGAAAGAGGTCTTTGAACGGTTTTCATCACAACTCAGCAATTTATCTACCATTACAAATGGTGGCCTTTGAGGTATTAATAATAAAATATCTTCCGGGGACATATTGGTTAATAAAACTTTCATAGAATGATCTTTAGTTATTCTGAGCTACATCAACTGTATGCGTTTTCTTTACGAACTTAAGAATACAAACCACCATTTATAGACAAAACCTGCGCTGTTATATAAGCAGCTTCAGGCGAGGCTAAAAAGGCCACAGCGTGTGCTACTTCCTCAGTTG